>CBDUCC010000011.1:0-22950 GCA_965365555.1 uncultured Myxococcales bacterium
GGAAGGTACACAACGATGAAGAGAATCCTAGACGTCAATGCGCTAGTACTGGGCGGGTGCGGTGGCCAGACGAAGACCAATACGGCTCAGGATGCTGCAAAGACTGAGCGCGAGCCGGGCCATTCGGTCTCCGCCGAGCACGAAATGCCCGAGTCGCCGAAAGTGAGGGCGGACGACATGGAGCATCTCACGGACTGACGCAGGGCGTTTCCACGTCGGGCTCGTCGGCTCTTCACCGTAGGCTGGGCCCGGCGGCGCTGACGGGACACCAGACCGCAGTTTTTGCCGAAGCTCATCCAGGTTTCGTAGTATCGCCCATCGAATTGACGCATTTGGACATGCGCGATTCCCGAATAGCGGCTATACGGTCGCTATTCGTAACTTCTGGGAGGTGGATATGATTCGGAACTTCGCTCTGATCGTAGGTGTGTCGCTTTCGCTTGCAGCCTTTGGTTGCGGCAGCAGCGATGACAACAACAGTGGCGGCTCGGGCGGCGCTGGCGGTATGGCTGGCAGCGGTGGCGACGCTGGCGCTGGCGGTGAGGGCGGCGCCGGCGGGCTGCCGAGCGACGCGTGCACCAACGACGACGATCTTGCGATCGTTTGTGATGAAGGATTCTCGGATGCAGTTGACGTCTGCGCGCGCGGTGCCAGCGGCGACCCGGCCCGCACGGCGGAGTGCCTCGTTACGGACACGTCCGTGAGTGAAGCCTGCGCGAGCTGCTACGGAGCGGTCACCGGCTGCATTCTCACGAACTGCCTCGCCGAATGCGCAACGGCGCCGGACTCGCAAGCGTGCACCGATTGCCAGACGACCAGCGGCTGCGACGCGTTGCAGGCCGATTGCACTGGCGACCTCGAGACCGCATGTTCGGGAGCCGGCGGCGCGGGCTAACGCTCGACACGACCGAACCACGGCAACCGGCGCTGGTCGATTCCGGCGCCGGTTTCGTTTAACCTTCCGCCCCTCCAAAGCACCGGGGACAGGCACCCACCCGAAAACCCCAAAACTTCCAGAACGTTACTTGCCCGATCGCAAATTTCCTCTTCGTGTCCGGTCCTCCAACTGGCCGCGCGGCCAGTTGCAGAGAGTATTCGGCGCGCCTGGAGGGATTCGAACCCCCGACCATCGGCTTAGAAGGCCACTGCTCTATCCGGCTGAGCTACAGGCGCATTTGCGGCGTGTCTAGCACGATAATGGCATGCCGCATGAAGCGAGGCTGCCTCGTCGGCGGGCCTTGCCCGGGGTGATCAGGTTCGCCGACTGATCATCAGGGTGGCGGCCTCCGTTCTGCGCGCGACCTGCAAGGCGAGCTTGCTGAAGAGGCGCTTGTGCCGTTCGTGGCGTAGGCCGAGGATGATCAGATCCTTCGGGCCCGCCTCTGCGGCGAGGGCGCTGACCATGTCATCGGCTTCGATCAACTCGCACTGCGGAGTGCCGTAGGTCTCCTCTTCGGCGAACATGCGAAGCGAACGCTCGCGTGCGGTCCTCACGTGCGGCGCTAGGGCCTCGTCGGTCACCTGGACGAAGCGCACCTCGGTGCACCCTGCCCGGCCGAGGCTTCCGAGGAGCCGTGCTCGAAGCTCGTCGTGACCGCCACGCCCGCCGACCGGAACGACGATTCGCGTCTCCGGTGTGAGTGACCAGTCCTTCGGTGCGCGCAGCGCGACCACGTCGCATTCCACGGCGTTGAGAAGTTGCTCGATGTGCCTGACGTTGTCTTGCCCCGCGAGCGACGAGAAGCCGACCAAGAGGCTGTCGCACTCGCGGGTGTGCGCGATGCGCGCGATCTCGTGCCAGGGGTCGTACGCCAGCGTCATCAAAGCTTCGGGCGTGTGGCCGGCGCTCAGCGAGGTCGACATCGCCTGCCGGACGACGTCCGTCGCATCACCCAGCGCGCGCTTGGTTTCGAGCTTTGCCGCTTTGAAGTCGCTTGGGCGACGCACCACGGTGAGCAGGAGAACTCGGCCGACGACCGGGATCGCGAGTGCATTCGCGAGCGTGACCATTCCTCTCGCGCTTGCCGGGTTCGCGACCGGAACCAGCACGAGCGGACTCCGGCCTCGAAGTGCACCGAGCCGCGGGTCCATCGCTTCGGTGAAGGCATCTACGGCCTCGGCGCGCCCGGCGAACAGACCGTAGTAGAGGATGATCCCCAGACCGAACCAGACGGCGGCGACGCCTCCGGAACTAGGTGTGGCGAACGCCTGGTAGAGGGCGAGTAGCGCACAGGCCAGCCCTCCGATCAGCGGCACTGCCGGGAACAGCGGTGTTTGAAACGGTGCCTGGATCTGAGAGCGTCGACGCGCGAGGAGGCTCGTCCAGTGGACGAGCGCAAAGCAGATCAGGAAGATCAAGCTCGCTGCCGCGCCGGCCGCCGAGACATCGGGGACCATCAGCAAAATGAACGACATCGCGAGTGCGGTCGCATAGATCGCCATCACCGGCGTGCCTCGGGTGGGGTGTCTGTGCTGGAGGACGCGCGGAAGGGTGCGGTCGTCGGCCATGCGAAGCGCAATCCGGCTGGCGGCCAAGACGTTCGCCGATAGCGCGGAGAGCGTCGACAACACGGCGGCGATCACCACGAGCCAGTAGCCAAACGGGCCGGCGAAATTGCTGGCGGCGTCCGCCATGACGGTCGCAGGCCGCTCTCGGCTCATCTCCGAGATGGTTTCCCCGGGCGGTGTCCCCACCGTGGAGATCAGGAACAAGAGGGGAATATAGACGACGAGCGCGATGCCGAGAGAGGCAAGCATCGCTCGGGGGATGTTTCGTTCGGGCTCCTTCACCTCGCCGCCTACGGTCGCGATCAGGTCGAAGCCCTGAAGGGCGATGAACGTGAATCCCATCGCGGCGAGTAGGCCGGCTGTGCCGTTTTCCAAGAAGGGCGTCATGCCCTGGCGTACGGTTCCCGACGGTGCGAAGCCGAGCGCCCAGAGTCCGGCGGCGAGCAATACCGAGAACACGACGAGCTTGCCGAGCGTCTCGATCTGGCCTCCGCCTTCACTTCGCCGGACGGCGAGGAGGCCATACCCGGCGATCGCGCTCACGGCGAGCACAGACAGCGTTCCGCGGCGGTGGAGCCAGGCAGGTGGCGAGTCCCCGGGCCAGAGCTCCGACATGGCCAATGCCGCATACTCGGCGAAACCAAGCGCGTAGAGCACGCCGGCGACGATGTATGCGAACCAAAGTACCCAGCCGACTCCGAAGGCCGCCCGGACGGTCAACACCTTCTTCGCGAAGGTGTAGGCCCCTCCCGACTCCGGGAACATCGACGACATCTCGGCGAAGCTCAGCGCCGTCATCACGGCGAGGAGTCCGTTCAGCGTGAATGCGAGGACGGCACTCGGGCCGGTTTCGCGAAACGCCGCTCCGGCCAAGACCAGAATGCCGCCCCCGACGATCGCGCCGACCCCCACGCCGGTGGCCGCCGTGAAACCGAGGTGCCGACCTTGCCCCCCCTCTGCCGCAGATGCCATTGCCTCAGCTAGGGTAGACGAAGTCTTTGAAGCTGACCCGGTAAAAAAGGGAGTACATCAGGGGTACGAATCCCAGCGTAAGCATGGTCGAGAACGCCAGGCCGAACATGATCGCGATGGCGAGCGGCTGCCACATCGCCTCGCCGCCGGCGTAGAGCGGAATCAAGCTGGCGATGGTCGTGGCGGTCGTCAGCATGATCGGCCGAAAGCGCTGCTGAGCCGCCTGGATCACCGCGTGCGGTGGCTTGAGCCCGTTCTCGCTCTTCTCGATCTCGATCCGGTCGATCAGCACGATCCCGTTGTTGATGACGATGCCTGCGAGGGAGACGATCCCGAGCAGGGTCATGAAACCGAAGTAGCCGCCGGGCAGTCCGAGGCTGTCGACCAGCACCAGGCCGATCGCGACCCCAACCAGGGCGAAGAGGATCGTCGCGAGGACGATGGTCGGCTTCCGGAGGGAGTTGAACTGCCAGACGAGAAGCATGAGGATCACCATGCCGGCGATCGGTAGTTTGTCTGCGATCGACGCGTTCGCCTTGCCGGAACCTTCGACCTCACCGCCGAACTCATAGCGGTAGCCAATGCCCCATTGGGCCTTCTGCTCCTCGAGCCAGGGGGTCATCTCGGCGATGACGTCGAACGCGGTCACGCCTTCGATGACGTCGCTGTCGACGGTAACCGTGGCATAGAGATCGCGTCTCAAGATCTCGGAAGCTTCCCATTCGAGCTCACCGCTCGCGACCTGCGTCAGGGGCACGGTGCTTCCGTCTTGCGAGAATACGCTCAGGGTGGCGAGCCGGTCGATGTTCCGGCGTCCTTCGGCGAGTGAACGCAACACCACGGGGATGGTTTTGTCATCTTCGCGATAGCGTGTGGTTTCGTAGCCGCTCAGGAAGGTTTGAAGGGATGTGGCGACGTCTTCGTTGGTGATGCCTGCGCGCCGAGCGTTGTCCCCGTCCACCGCGATGACCAGCTTTTTCACCCGAGGCCCCCAGTTGTCACCAACGTTGCGCGTGTCTTCGCGGTCGTTGAGCCACTGCTTCACGGTGTCGGCGATCTCGAAGGTCCGATCGATGTCTTTGCCGCTGATCCGAACTTCGACGGGCTTGGCGATGGGCGGACCGTTGCTGAGCGGGCGCACGTACGGGCGGATGTCGGGATAACGCTCGGTGACGTAGGATTCGAGGCGTTCCATCAGCTCGGGAACGACCTCTGCGTTCGTGGTGGTCACCATCGTCTCCGAGAACCGCGGCCGGGGCGCGTTCGGGTTGTACCCCAGCGTGAAGCGGGGCGGCGTCGTACTGATGAACGAAGCCCAGTGACTGATCCCGGGGCGCTCGTCGGTCTCCAGCAGCTCCCGCTCGATGAAGCCGTCCATGTCCTCGACCATCGCCTCGGTGGTTCGAATCGAGGTGCCGGGCGGAAAGGTGAACTCGGCGACGAAGAAGTTGGTCGTCTGTGTGGGAAAGAAGATCTGCGGCACCAGAGTAAACAACTGGATGCCGAGGATGAACCCGACCCCGGCAACCGACACACTGAGGATTGGATGCCGCAGAACGGCGAGGATCGTTCGGCGGTAGAAGCGGTAGAACCGGGAGTCGAACGGCTCTTCGACGGGCTTTGGCTCGAGAAACCGCACGCAGAGTAACGGAATCATGGTAAGCGCGAGCACCCAGGACACGAGCAAGGTGATGGTCACCACCGAGAAGAGGACCCCCGTGTACTCACCGACGGCCGACTCGGCCAAGCGGATGGGAAGGAACGCAGCCGCCGTCGTCAACGAGGCGATGAGGAGCGGAACCCGGAGCTCGTTAGTCGCGCCCATGGCCGCTTGGACCCCGTCTTCGCCGGCCGCCATTCGAACCATGATCGACTCGGAGATGACGATCGCGTTGTCGACCAGAAGCCCAAGCGCGATGATCAGCGCTGCAAGCGACATCTGATCGAGCTGGATCTCGAAGACGCTCATCGCCCACATGGTGATGACCATCGTCACCGGCACGAGCGTCGCGACGACGAGACCGGTGCGGAGCCCGAGGGTCAGGAGCATGACGGCGAGCACGATGGCGACCGCCTGCATGACGCTCTCGACGAAATCGTCGACCTTCTGCTCGACCTTCGTCGGCTGAAAGTACGTCTGGTAAAATTCGACCCCGTACGGGTATTGCTCCTGGATGTACGTGAAGAATTTCTGCAGCTCTTTGCCGAGCTGGATCAGGTTGCCGCCGTCTGCCATCGACACGGCGAGCGTGAGAGCGGGCTTGCCTTCGGCTCGAACGAGCGCTTCGGGAGGGTCCACGTAGCCGCGGTAGATGTCGACGATGTCTTCGAGGTACACGAGCTCGTCGGTTTGAGGCATGCGAATCACCGTCCGCCGAAGCTCATCGACGGAGGCGAAGTTGCCGCTCGGCTCGAGGGCGATCGTTTCGGACGCGACGTCGATCTCGCCACCGGGTTGAATGATGTTTCGCTGTTGGAGGGTGTCTTTCAGGAACTGCGGCGTCATGCCGATGCGGCTGAGTACTGCGTTGTCGTATTCGACGAAGAGGCGCTCCTCCTGCGCACCCATGATATCGACCTTTGCGACGGCTTTGATTCGCAGGAGCTCGTCGCGCAGATCGTCGGCGATGTCTTTGAGCTCCACGTACGAAAAGCCGTCACCCGTCATGCTGAACATGATCGGAAAGACGTCGCCGAACTCGTCGTTGACGAAGGGGCCTTGAATGTCCTCGGGTAAGTCGGGCTCGACGCTATCGACCTTGCGTCTGAGATCGTCCCAGATCGGCCGCATCTCCTTGAACTCCTCGCGGATGTTGACGTAGATGACCGAGACGCCGGTTCGGCTTTCGCTATTGACCCAGTCGAGCTCGGGTATCTCTTGAACGACCTTCTCGATCGGATCGGTGATCAACTGCTCCACGCGCTCTGGGCTCGCACCGGGAAAGTAGGTCGTGATCATGGCGGTCCGGATGATGAAGCCCGGGTCCATCTGCCGAGGAGCGTCGAAGTAGGCGCCGACCCCGGCGAAGATCAACACGACGATGAGCGTGCCAGTGACCGTCCGTCGTTCGAGTGCGAACGAAGTCAGACTCATTTCGCCTCGTCCTCGAAGGCGTCGTCAGGCAAAGCATCGGAGGCAAGATTCGACGGCTCGGAGCCGGGCCGCTCGGGCACCCGGACCCGAAGCCCATCGTAGATGCGGCTCACGCCCGCCGTGACCACCAGGTCTCCCGGCTCGACGCCGGACACGATCTCGAGGCCATCCGACAATAGCTCCCCAACGGTCACAGGGCTTCGATGCACGACGCCCAGACCGTCTTCCGTCTTCTCGAGCTTGAAGACGAAGCGGCCTTCCCGGTCTTCGCCTACGGCGGCCGCGGGCAGGGCGTACTTCGGAGCGGTTGGTGCCGAGGCGAAGTTGAAGGTTACGTCGGCGGCCATGCCTGCGCGGGCTTCACTCTGCCCTTCGGTGAGGCGGACGGTGACCGGGAACGTGGCGGAGCCTCCCATGCTCGCGACTCCGACTTCGGTGACCGTGCCCTTGAAGGCTTTGCCTCCGAGCGAGTTGAAGCGCGCCTCGGCCTGGGCGCCATGCTCGACGCTGCGAATCACCGACGCCGGAACCGACACGCTCACCTCGAGTTGGTCACCGGCCAGTAGGGTAGCGACGAGCTCGCCGGCTTGGACATACTCGTTGACCTCGATGTCGACCGTGGCCAGGGTGCCCGACTCGGGAGCCTTGAGGTGCGTGTAGTCGAGCTGCCGTTGGCTCAGCCGGATCTGCTGATTGGCGGCGTTCAGCGCAGCCTTCGCAGATTCGTACGCCGTGCGGTCCGCGTCCAAGTCCTGTTTGGAGACGTTCTGGTTCTCGTAGAGTGCCTGGGTTCGCTCATAGGTCGCCTTGGCATTGCGTTCCTGGGCCCGCGCCTGTGCCGCGCTCGCTTGCGCGTTCTGGAGTTGGAGCGTGTAGTCGGTCGGATCCATTCGGGCGATGGTCTGCCCTTTCTTGACGACCTCGCCGACGTTGACGGGCACGCTCAGCACTTGCCCCGATACCTGGAAGCTCAGCCGACTCTCTTGGCCCGCCTTCGCCACACCGGAGTACGTGCGTTGACGAGCCGCATCCCGTCCTTCGACTTGGATGTAGCGGACGGGTCGAAGAAGCTCGGGCTCCTCCAGCTCTTCCTTGCAGCCGGTGAGGACGATGACCGCCGTGAGAAGCGCGAGGATGGGTCTATGGAGCATTGGATGGTTCCCGGGGGTTCAGCGGCCCGCTCTCTACTTCCGGAGTGGAGAGGTTTTGCGCCCTGGTTCGCTGGGCGGCGAAGGCGTCTAAACGGCGAATGAAGTCGTCCCGCTCTTCCTCGGTACCTTCGAGGGAGAAGGCGCCCGAGGCGCGTTGCACGCGCAGTGCGTCGATCAAGAAGTTGTAGAGAGCGTTGGCCGCGGCGAGAGCCGCACCGAGGGCTTGGTTCTGCGCGTCGACGAGCTGGATGATGTCGGCGGCGCCGCGCTGATAGAGGTCGGTGACGAGCTCCAGATTTCGGGCCGATGCTTGTGCAGCGTCCCGAGTGAGCGCGATGTTGGCATACGAAAAGCCAGCCTGGTGAAGTGACGAGCGAACGTCCTGTTCGAGACGCTGGGCGATGATCGCACGATCGGTACGCAGGCGATCCATCTCCCGAAAGGTTCGCCGGATCCGCGCGTAGTTGGAGCTTCCGTCGAAGAGCGTGAGCGAGGCCTGCGCTCCGACCTGCCAGGTGAACGTCTGCCGGCCCGTGAGATCGAATCCGGGTTGAGGCGGCGGTGGAGCCTCCGAACCGATGCCGTCGACGAATGGGACGTGCTGGAACCCGCCGACGACCGCCACATCGGGAATCCCGAGTTGACGCCGCTCGCCTTTGAGTATCTCCTCGCGTGCCGCGATCGTGTTGTCGATGCTCCGAATTTCGGGCGAGTTCCGAATCGCCTCCTGGGCCATGAACTCCCGGAAGACTTTGAAGGACCAGGGGTCTTGGAGGTATTTCACGATCCGTGGGTCGCTGCCGGGCGTCACCGCCCGAATGTCCTCGGGCGGCGGGACGCGAAACGGCGATTCGAGTGGCCGGTTCAGAATACGGTTGAGGTCGATCTCGTTCTGATTCCGACGCGCACTCGCCTGGATGACGGCCGAACGACTTTCGGCAATCTGGGTTTGCCAGCGGTAGACCTCTTCGCGCCCGGCGACGCCGATCGTGTTCCGGGTCTCCGCAAGCGAAAGGTTCTTGCGCGTGAGACGAAGGTTGTCCCGGTTGACGCTCTCGTTGTTCTTCGCACGCAGCACGTTGAGGTAGGCCTCGCCAGCAGCCAGCATCGTGTCGAGTCGCGCGGCGATGTAGTCGTGCTCGGTGCTCCAATAGGTGCTTCGGCGGAAACGCAGGTCGGCGTGAGCGCCGGGTGAGTAGATGAGCTGCGAACCGCTGACGCCCCAGGTGAACTGACGTTGGGCTTGCCCGAAGGAGTTGGACACAGCGGGATCCGTGATCGTGAAGTCGCCGTCTGCGCCGACTTGCGGGAGCCAGGGACCGCGCGAGACCTTGAAGGTCTCGTAGCTGCGGTCGATCTCCAGGCCCTGAGCCATCAGGTCGAGGTTGGCGCGAACCGCGTCGCGCATCGCGACTTCGAGGGTGATCATCGGTCCGCGCGTGCCAGATTGGTCGTTGATCATTCTCGCCTCGGCCATGACCTCGAAGCGCGGCCAGGTGCCGATTTGACGCGCCGTCGCCATGTTGATGACCAGAACCGGCCGTTGTTCGAACGCAATCGGAAGCGAACCCGCTGGCTCCCCGGTCAGGATGCGCTGCACGTAGAGAGCGGCACGCCGCATCCGGCGCACTTCGTCCTCGAGCGTTTCGACCGTAGCGAGCGCTCCGCGTTCCACCCAGGCGACGCCTTCGCCTGCATAGGACGGCAGTTGTCGGGCGTTGAGACCGTCGATCAGCCGCTGCTTCTCCGCTTCGCTCCAGCGGAAGAGCGGGCCGATATACACCGCTTCCGTGTCGAGCGGGATCGCATCGAGGGTCGCCTGCGCATCACTGTCTGCGATGACCAATCGGGTTTCGATGCCGAGGTGCTGACTGGCGACCTGGACGGGCTGTTCCGGTGCGTCGAGGTGCTCGACGACCTCCTGACCGACGATCAACGCCATGCGGTCGAAGCGAACGATGTCCCGAAGCGTTCGAATTTCACGCTCGAAGTTCAGAAGCCCGGCGATGTAAGCGAGGTTGCGACGGCCGCTTTGGTTTCCCGCCTGCGGAAGGCCTTGGAGCTCCGGTGCGGCGAACGGAATTAGGACGGGCTTGGCAAGCCTCGGGATACGGCCGACCGCAACGCCCGTCATGGCGCCGGAGACGATGATGAGGTCGATCGAACGATCGGAGAGCGCGGACTCGAGAGCCTCGCTGGAGCTCTGCAGCGTCCAATCGGGCGGGGTCTTGGGCTCTAGGAAGATGACGTTCGCGTCATCCTTCGCGAGCTCGAGAATCTCTGATTTGAGCATGGCCTGGCGCTGCTGGAACACCGGCGAATCGCCATCGGCGATCATCATGATCCGAAAGGTTGGAAGCGGGCCCTGCGCGAGCGCGTTCGAAGCGGCGGCCCCGATCAGCGCGGCAATCAGAAGCATCGTTATTCGCCGGCTGTCCATGGTCATCCGCACCCCGACCGGCGAACCGGCGAGTCGAGCTTAGAACCGAAACCAGGCGCTGTCTACGGAGCCGGAGCCTTCGACTGAGCCGCATCGGCAGCGAGGACGAACTCGTTGAGCCGGCGGGCGAAGTCTTGCTGCTCCTCCTCGCCGTCGAGATTGCGGAAGTGACTGATTTCGCGGTTCACGAAGAGAAGGGCCAGCATGTAGTCATAAGCCGCGTTGGCCGCGGCGAGATCCGCAACCAGGCTTTGGGTCTGCGCGTCGATCAGCGTGATGATATCGACCTTGCCGCGGCGATAGAGGTCGACGACGAGCTCGAGGTTGTTGCGGGCCGCTTCGGCAGCACGGCGGGTCAAGGTCACGGAGGCCAACGCGGCGCTCGCACTGTAGAGCTCCGAGCGGATGCCCGTATCGATGAACTGCTCGACGCGCGCGTACTCCGCGCTCAGACGTTCGACGAGCCGCGCCGCCTCGCGCATTTCGGCCACACCGGCGCCGCCGCGGGAGAGCGGAATCGAGGCGAACGCGCCGACGTCCCAGGTGCCCTTGTTGAACTCGGGGAAGAGGTTCTCGAACGGCGGCGAGAACGTTGGTGTCTCGGATCCGGCCCCGTCCACCCAGTAGTCGTGCTGAACGCCACCCTCGATGAAAAACTCGGGCAGCCAGAGCTGACGCTTGCGGCCCTCCTCGATGCGAACTTGGCCTCTCCTTCGCGCGTCGATCTGACGGGCTTCGGGGGAGTTGCGAAGACCCTCTTGCACCATGAACTCGCGAAGAAGCTCGAAGGACCAGGGGTCGCCCATGTACTTCGAGATCGGATCGCTCGGAGGCATGGCGAATCCTTCCTGGTCGAGCGGCAGATCGATCGGGGCGATCGCATCCTCGGACGGCCGGTTCAGCACGCGGTTGAGCTCGATCTTCGATTGGCTGACGAGTGCACGCGCATCGATCACCGCCTGCTGGTTGTTTGCGAGCTGCGACTGCCACCGATAGAGCTCGCTCGCGTTGGCGACCCCGACTTCCAAGCGCAGCCGCGCCAGCTCGAGGTACTCACGGGTGAGTCGAATGTTCTTCCGCTGGATGCGCTCCTCTGCCTTCGCGCGCAAGACCGCCACATAGGCCGTTCCGGTCCCGAGCATGACGTCCAGCACATCGACGAAGTACCCGTACTCACGCCCCTCCTGCCGGAGCTTGCGCGACTTGAACCGAGTCCAGGCTTGCTCCGAATAGATGCTCTGGCTCGCGCGCACGAAGGTGGTGCCTTGATACTGGGACCGAAAACCGCCAGGAACGGTTCGCCGCGGGTCGCGAATCGTGACGCCCGACTGGGCCTGTGCCTGGATGATCAGCGGACCGCGCTCCGCGTTCACTCGTTCTTCGCCGGCCTCGACCAGCTTCTCAGAAACCTCGAGGTCGAGATTGGTATCGACCGCCTCGAGCATGGCGCTCGCCATTCGAACTCGACTCTCTTCGTCGCCTTCGTCCTCGTTCATCAACTCGGCTTCGATCAGGACCTCGAACGTGGGACGGACCCCGATGGCTCGCGATGCCTGCATGTTGATCTGGAGCTCGAGCCGCTCTTCGAAGTCGACGTGGATCTCCGAAGAGGGGCGGCCTTCGAGAATCAAGTCGAGGTTCAAGGCGGCTCGTTGGGCTCGCCGGAGATAGTTGTTGGGCGAGCGAATCGACATCATCGCGCCTTGCTCGAGCCAGGACGGGTCGACTGCAACGTTCGGGATCTTCTGGCGAGTGACATGAGCCATCAACCGCTCACGATCTTCGATGCTGAGCTGCCGCATGGGCGCGATCACCAGGCCATCGGCCGTGCTCGGAATCACGTTGACCAGGGCTTCGACGGTCGGATCCGCGACCACGACTTCCAGGCCCTCCTCGCGATTGATCGACTCCAGCACCGATTCCTGCGCCGGCTCCGTCAGTAGGACGATTCGCTTGCTTCCCGCGACCTGTCGAAGGGCATCCGCCTCGGCGCTTACGTCGAACCTCTCACTGATGTAGCTCAGATTTCGACGGCCGCTGACGTCATCTCGCCTTGGCAGTCCTTGGCGTCCGGCTTCCACGACGTAAGGCAGAATGGTCGGCTTCGGAAGCTTCTTCCGCTTCGCAACCGCGAGTACGGTGAGATGGCCGAAGCCAAAGACCGCCGTCAGATCGGGATCGGCGTAGGCCTCGTCGAGCTGTTTTTGCACGCCTGCCGTGGTCCAATCGCCTTCGGTCGTCAGCATCGCGAACTCGACGGTGTATCGATCGGAGAGCTGATCCCGGACCTCTGCTGCGAGGTTGCGAATCGCCTGATCGAACACCGGCGAGGGGCCGTCAACGACGGCGGCGACCATCACGACCGGTTTGTCCGCCTGCGCAAACAAGGAACCCGGTACGACGAGCACCGCAAAGAGGAAGACGCACAGCAGTCGCATAGGGGGCGAAGCATAGTCCACCAGACCGCGAATCCCTAGGCAGTCCTGCGGAAAAGCTCCCGCATCTATACTTGGCAACCGGCGCTGTCCTTCCTATGCTGCGCTGTCCTTCGATCCCCTAGTCCCACGCCTCGACGATGGAGCATCCATGCCTCTGAAGACGGTTGTCCGCGGCCTCCCGCTCACGGCCCTGCTGTTCGTGATGGTCGCGCTGAGCTCTTGCAAGCAGAAGGAGGTCGTTCCCGTCGAACCGCCGGTGCGGCCGATCAAGGTCTTTCGACTCGAGGGCGATCTCGGCGACACGCGGCCCGATTACCCGGGCCGGATCAAGGCGGTGAAGGTCGTCGAGCTCGCATTCGAGGTGGACGGCCGGATCGTCGACTGGAACGTCGACGAGGGACAGCAGGTTCGCAAGGGTCAGATCCTCGCGCGCCTCGACCCTCGCGACTATCAAGCCGAGGTCGAGGCCGCGGTGGCGCGTCTTCGCCTCGCAGAGGCCGAGTATCGGCGCGAGAGCAAGCTGTTCGCTTCGGGCTCGGGAACTCAAAGGGACCTCGACGTTGCAACGCGCTCGCGGGACGTGAGCCGTGCCGAGCTTCGCATCTCGCAGAAGGCCCTCGAAGACACCCGTCTCCGCGCGATCTTCGACGGTGTGATCGCGCGTAAGCTGGTGACCGATTTCCGCAACGTAGCTGCGCGTGAGCCCGTGCTTCTCTTGCAAGACGAGTCGGTCATGGAGGTGGTCGTCGACGTACCGGAGCGGGACCTGGCCGGCGGGGCACGGGACGGGATCGATCTCGATCAGTGGAACGCCTCGGCCAAGCCGGTCGTCCAGCTCTCCGCGCTGCCGGGCCAAGAGTATCCCGTGAAGCTCACCGAGCTCGCCTCGGCAGCCGATCCCAACACGCGCACCTTCCGCGCGACGTTCTCCATGCAGAAGCCCAAGGACGTCACGGTGCTTGCAGGGATGACCGCGAAGCTCGTGCTGACCGGCCGCAAAACCACGAGTCCCGAGGACTTCATGTTGCCCCTCGAGGCCGTGGTTGCCGATAGCGAAGCCGAACCCTTCGTCTGGCTCATCGATGAAGAGACGATGACCGTCTCCAAGCAGCCGGTCGCCATAGGCCCGGTCGCCGGAGGCCGCATCGTCGTCGAAGACGGGCTTCAGGGAGGACAGGCCATCGCGATGTCGGGCGTGCACCTCCTCGACGAGGGGATGGAAGTCACCGAGCTCGAGGAATCCGACGAGACTCGGAAATGAATCTCACCGATTTTTCCCTTCGGAATCGTACGCTCGTCATCGTTTTGACGATTGCGGCGCTGTACGCGGGCTATCAATCGTTCAACTCCTTGCCACGGCTCGAGGACCCGGAGTTCACCATCAAGGAGGCGCTGGTCATCACGCCCTATCCGGGCGCCACTCCCTACGAGGTGGAAGAAGAGGTCAGCGATGAGCTCGAGCGGGCGGTGCAGAAGCTCGGGAAAATCAAGAAGATCGAGTCCCGCAACATTCCCGGCCAGTCGACGCTCACGATCGAAATGCGATCGACGGTGCCAGGGAAGGCACTGCCGCAAGTCTGGGACGAGCTTCGCCGCAAGGTCGGTGACGCACAGTCGAGCCTGCCACCGGGCGCCGGACCCTCCCTCGTCATCGACGACTACTCCGACGTGTACGGCGTCTTCTTGGCCCTCTACGGCGACGAGTACAGCTACCGCGAGCTCTACGATGTCGCGAAGCTACTTCGCAAGGAGCTGGTGCTCGTCAAGGATGTCGCCAAGGTGGAGCTCTTCGGCAACGTCCCGGAAGCCGTGTACATCGAGTTCGACCGCGATCGCCTTTCCCAGATCGGAATCTCGCCGGACTTGATCAAGGAGCAGTTGGTCGCAGAAGGCGTCGTGTTCAACGCAGGCATGGTCGATGCTGGTCCCGAGTACCTGCGCATCCAACCCGATTCATTGATCACAAGCTCGCAAGACCTCGGCAGCATTCTCATCAGCAAGGGCGACAACTCCCAAGTCCGTCTGCGCGACATTGCGAACATCGAACGCGGCTACGTCGAACCGCCACAAAACATCCTCCGGATGGACGGTCATGCCGCGATCGGGATCGGCGTCTCCACGGAAAAGGGCGGCAACGTGGTGACGATGGGCGAGGGGATCAAGAAGCGTCTCGCCGAGCTCGAATCGCAGTTCCCGCTTGGGATGGATCTCGAGGTCATCTACATGCAGTCCGACATGGTGACGAGCGCGATCGACGGATTCTTGGTGAATCTGGCCGAAGCGGTCGCGATCGTCGTCGTCGTTTTGCTGTTGTTCATGGGCCTTCGAAGTGGGCTCATCATCGGTTTCGTCTTGGTGCTGACCATTGCCGCGACCTTCATCTTCATGGGGCCCGCCGGGGTCGCCTTGGAGCGGATTTCGCTCGGAGCGCTGATCATCGCACTCGGCATGTTGGTCGATAACGCGATCGTAATCATCGATGGCATGTTGGTACGCATCAAGGATGGGATGGAGCCCGAGGAGGCGGCCAAGGAGGTCGCAGGGCAGACCTCGATGCCACTACTCGGAGCGACGGCCGTCGCCATCATCGCGTTCGCCGCCATCGGGCTCTCGCCCGACAGCACCGGCGAGTTCTGCAGCTCGCTCTTCACCGTCATCGGGATTTCTCTCTCACTGAGCTGGGTGACGGCGATGACGATTACGCCGCTTCTCGGTATTTGGTTTCTAAAGCGTCCCGACCACGCGCCGAAGCCCGGGAGCGAAGCGCCGAAAGAGAACGCGTTCTTCCGCGGATACAGAAACTTCCTCGACACCTGCCTCCGTTTTCGATGGGTGACGGTCGGTGTGGTGCTCGTTCTGTTCGCGGTGTCCGTCTACGGGTTCGGGTTTACCGACAAGTCGTTTTTCCCCGCTTCGACGACGCCGAAGTTCCGAGTCGACGTCTTCTGGTCGATCGACCAGCACATCGACGAGACTGCGCAGAAGGCGGCCATCATCGAAAAGGGGCTGGCCGAGCTCGAGGGCGTCACCCACGTCGCGACGGCCGTGGGGCAGGGCCCCCTCCGATTCATTCTCACCTTCACCCCCGAGAAGGAGCACCCTGGCTACGCGCAGTTCCTCGTCGACATCGAGGACTACACGAACCTGAGCCGCGACATTCAGCGAGCCGAGGACTACGTGAAGCGTGTCGCTCCCGATGCGATTGCCTTTGGGCGCACCTTCGATCTCGGGCCGAGCAAACCGGGAAAGATCGAAGCGCGTCTGGTCGGATCCGATCCCGACGTACTTCGCGACCTCGAGCGGCAGACGCTCGCGATCTTCAGGGCCGACCCCGATACCAAAGGCTCCCGCGGCCGCTGGTACGAGCGGGTCAAGGTGATTCACCCGAAGCTCTCCGAGGAGCAGGCGGACGCGCACGGCATCACGACCCGATCTGTCGCAGAAACGATTCGATCGACCTTCGAAGGTCTGCCCGTGGGTGTCTATCGAGAGCGGGACGAGGTAATTCCCGTCTTGTTCCGACAGCCGGCGCCGCTCCGTAACGACGTCAGCAATCTTCGACAAATTCCAGTCTGGAGCCCCGTCGCGCAGCGCTACATCCCGCTCGCGAACGTCGTCACCGGGCTCGAAACCGAGTTCAGCGATCGCGTGGTCGAGCGCCGGAATCGCAAGCGCACGCTCACAGTGGTCACCGACCCGACCAAGGAGTCAGCCCCCACACTCTGGGGCCGTCTCGCCCCGCAGGTCGAAGCGCTTCCGTTTCCACCGGGCTACCACGTGGAGTGGGGCGGAGAGTACGAGAGCCAGACCGATGCCCAGGCCGCCTTGTTTGCACCGATCCCGATGTTCGTCGGGATCATGATCGTCATCGTCATCGGCCTCTTCAATGCGATTCGGCAGCCCCTGGTCATTTGGCTCACCGTGCCCTTGGCGCTCATCGGCGTGACCGCCGGGCTGCTCGCTCTCGGCCAGCCGTTCGGTTTCATGGCTTTGCTCGGCTTCCTGAGTCTCTCCGGGATGCTGATCAAGAATGCGATCGTCTTGGTCGACGAGATCGATCTTCAGATCCGAAACGGAAAGCCCACCTATCCGGCGATTCTCGACAGCGGCGTCAGCCGTCTGCGTCCTGTCGCCATGGCCGCGGCGACCACCGTCCTCGGGATGCTGCCGCTGTTCTTCGATGCCTTCTTCATTGCGATGGCGGTCACGATCGTATTTGGGCTCCTGGTTGCGACGGTGCTCACCATGATCGTCGTACCGACGTTCTACGCGATCTTCTTCAAGGCGCGTCCGGACGAGCGCTCCACCCCGACGACAACTCCGGCGCCGGCGGAGTAGCGTCAGTCGTCAGTCGAGCTCGGCTGCGTCGCGATGTGCAGACCGACGAGGCGGGCGATCATCACCGCGAGGTAGAGCTGCCCGAAGACCCCCTCGATCACGGCCAAGGGTCTTGCGAGATCCGAGACCGGCACGATGTCGCCGTACCCCATCGTGGTGATGCAGACCAGGCTGAAGTACAGCATGGCGTCGCCGAGCGCCGGACGGTCCTCGTAGACTTCCGCGGCGAGACCGGAGAACGAGCCCGGGCTCGTGAGCTCCAGAGCCTGAAACAGCATGCTGAAGGCCACCGCCGCCAGCAGGTAGACCACGACGGCCGCGAGAATCGTATCGATGGTCACGTCGGTCTGCTTGAAGAGGTGCGCCGTGATGATCGAGAGCGCGTAGAAGAGCCAGGCGACCGTGAGCGCGAGGGCACCGAAATTGAGGCCGTCGAAACCGGAGAGAAGTTCTCCCCAGCGCACGGCCAAGGTCACGAACGTCAGGACGAGGAATGGGAAGCGATGTCGTGCCGATCCAACGGAGTAGACGCCCGCCAGTAGGATCATGTCGAAGAGCAACTCGACGACGAACCAAGTCTTTTCTAGCGGAATGAGCGGCGCCACGACGATCAATGCGACGAGCGCCAATAGGAGACCGGCATTTCGAGGAAGTCGTCGTAGCGAAGCAAGCATCGGTTCGGTCGGATGCTACAAGGACTTGCATCGCTTCGCTAGCGACGGAGGCGGTAGAAGCTCCAATGCTCGGAACCTTCTCGGTGATTGGCCGAGGTCTCGTTGTGAAAGAGCCGCCGCACCTCCGAGAGCGTCACCAGAGGGTCACCCACGGCTTCGCTGTGGAGCGACGGCTCGAGGTAGACCGAGAGCAGAAGTTCTTTGATGACCATCGGCCGTTCGTAGAGAGTGCGCGCGGTCGATGGGCCGGCTTCGATGGAAATGCACTCGGCGTCGCGACTGAGTTGCAGGTGCTCGATCGCACGTCGAATGTCGGGGGCGGCGTCCGCGACCACCGGGCAGTGTGCGTCCGCGAGCTTGCGGGTGGCGGCCCGATCGTTCGTGAAGATGATGGGGCGGCCCCAGCCGTGAAAGACCGGATGCTCGAAGTCGATCTCGCCGCTCCGGGTCAGAATGAGGATCCACGGAGGCTGCCAGATGCCCCAGCGCCGCTCCCGCCACTGCTGGAGCGCGTCGCCCCAGCGGGGATCGGCTTCGAGGCTGTATCGGAGGTTCGGCTCGTCGCGAAGGATTTTCCCCGTGATGATGATCCCATCCGCCCGCGCCCGGGAAATGTGCAGAGCCAGCCAGTCGAGCTCGCTCTTGGGCGCGTGCTCGTTGATCCGGATCGTCGTCAGAGGCGCGTCCTTGTCCGAGCGCCAAGCGGCGAAGCTCTGAGATACCGCGGGGCGGGTATCGAGCGGGCTGCCGAACAGGCCACGGGCGGCGCGGTCGACGCTCGCAGCGTCGGTCAGCTCGACGAGAGAGGCGGCCATGCCTGATGGAAAGGCCCTTTGGCGGCCAAGTCAACCGCGATTCGGCCCAAAACTCGCCTCGTCGATCGCCCACTGTTAAGGTCGCGTCATGTCGCGTTGGTTCTTGATCGTCGTCGCGTTGGGGCTTGGTTGCGCCGGTCGCCAGACGCCAGAGGGCTCCCAGGAAGTCGTCGTAAGCCCGATTCCGGTTCCCCAGCCCGTCTATCCCCGCGAGGCCCTGAGCCATGATCTGCAGGAGCTTTGGAAGCGCGTCGAAGAGGCCGTGGCCGTGCGTCCGCCCGAGCCTCCGGAGACCGGCTCGACCGAGGCGATCCACGAATGGGCCGAAGGCGAGTTCCGTGACTGGCTGTTGGCGCGTCAGGCGGCCACCGATCGTGCGCTCTCCGCTACGCAGGCGCTACGGACCAACCCGCTCTTCGAGCGCGGCATGGGAACCGCGCTCTTCGGATACATGTACGAGGACATGGCCGGAAGCATTCGTGGCGCCCCCGTGCCGGAGAGCATCGCACAAGACGAGGAGCTGCTCGGCATCTACACCGAGGCGCTCACCGAGCACATCACGCCGTTCGCCGAGCTCTCCGCCAAGGCCTACTACGCATGCCTCGCGCTCTTCGTGAAGCTCGACGATCCGCAGTGGGGCGAGTGGGCCTACTACTGCGACGAACGCGGTGCCGAGGTCGTCGACACTTTCGAGCTCGCGCCGCCGGAGCCCACCGACACCTCGACGACCGTTACCCAGCTCGTAACGCCGCGCTGAACGGTTCGGGGCCCTCGGTGGACGGGCTCGGCCTTGCTGTTCTGCCCTTCTCGGGGATGAGGCTCATCGCACGTTCGGCGAGCGTCGTGATCGTGAGCGAAGGGTTCACACCGGGGTTCGCAGAGATCGCAGATCCATCGATGATGAAGAGCCCGGGGTAGTTGTAGACCTCGTGGTTTGCATCGATGACGCCGGTTTCGGCGGAGTCGCCCATGCACGCGCCCCCCAGGATGTGCGCGGTGGACGGCACGCCGAGAAGCGTCTCGGTCATCAGGGTCGTGGTCACCCCCTCCGTCTTGTCGGCGAAGCGCTCGGCGAGGTCGGTGGCCTCCTCCATGAATGCCGACGGCGCCTGACTCGGATCGTCGACCTCGGTCACCAGAGCGCGGCGGTAGCCTGTTCTCCACTCCCGGCCGAGCCGCATTCGGAGGGTGCCTTCGAGCGTTCGCATGTAGAGGAGCACCTGCGAATGCTTCGCGAGGTCACTGACGAACAGGGCGCGCAGCCAGCGGATTGGCTGACGCAAAAAGGCCGCAAAGCCTCCCCAGATGCGCGATAGCACCGTCGGCCCCGGAGCGTGCGGCGCGAGGAGAGTCCGGAAGAAGCCCGAGCCGGCGCCATAGCGGACCGGTTCGATGTGGCTGTGGTCGTCGGTGTGCAGAATCGAGGTGATGGCGACGCCCTTTGAGAAGTTGGTGCCCTTCTTCGGCGAGAGCACGGCGATGAGTGCCTCACTGTTGGAGCGTACGAAGTCGCCGACGCGTTTCGAAAGCCTTGGCAACCCGTTCGGGTCTTCCTTCATCTGCAACAGAAGCGGCATCGTACCCATCACGCCCGCGGCGAGGATCACCCGATCCGCGGTGAGCTGCTCCCCCGGGCCCTGCCCGAACGTCGGCTTCGTTTCGACCACGTAGCCGCCCTCGGGGCGCGGGCGAACTGCGGTGACCTCCGTCTCGGGCCGAACCTCGGCGCCGTTCTTCTCGGCGAAGTACAGGTAGTTCTTGTCGAGCGTGTTCTTCGCGCCGACCCGGCAGCCCGTCATGCAGGCGCCGCAGAAGTTGCAGCCGACGCGGTCTGGGCCCTCGCCGTCGAAGTACGGGTCGGGGACCTTCTCGTTCGGTTCGCCGAAGTACACGGCGACCTCGGTCGGATGGAAGTGCTCTTCACGGCCGAGGTCCTTCGCGATCTCCTCGATCACCTTGTCGCCCTTGGTCACGACCGGATTCTCCGTCGCCCCGAGCATCCGCTTGGCGGTGGCGTAGTGCGGGGCGAGCTCAGTCTCCCAATCCGCGAGCCCGCTCCAGGAGCCCGACTCGAAGAACTCCGACTTCGGTGTCGGGAGCGTATTGGCATAGACCAGCGAGCCCCCGCCGACCCCGACGCCATGCAGGACGGTCATGTGCTTCATGAAGGTCATCTTGAAGATGCCCTTCAGCCCAAGCGCCGGGTTCCACATCCAGCGCTTGAGGTCCCAGTTCGTCTTCGGAAAATCCTCGGGCTCGAAGCGGCGTCCTTTTTCCAAGACGAGGACCCGGTAACCCTTCTCGGTCAGACGATGCGCGGAGACGCTGCCGCCGAATCCCGACCCGACGATCACGAAGTCGTAATCCGATTCACTCATGGGGGTACTCTACGCCCAGGAGCGGCCGAGATCGAGTCGGGCTCAGGCCCCGGCGCCGCCGATCGAGCGCGGCATGCCGATCAGCGTGAGAAGCTCCATGCGGGCCGCTTCATCCTTTAGAAAGCAGCCGGTGAGACGGCTGGTCGTGGTCCACGAGCCGGGCTTGCGGACCCCGCGGTAGCACATGCAGAAGTGCTGACACTGAAGGATCACGGCCGTGCCCTGCGGCGTCAGTGTCTCGTCGATGGCGTTCGCGATCTGCGCGGTGAGCTTCTCCTGCACCTGCAGGCGCTTGGCGAAGGTGTCGATGACGCGCGCGATCTTCGAGAGTCCGACCACCTTGCCGTTCGGAATGTACGCCACGTGCGCCTTGCCAACGAACGGCACAACGTGATGCTCGCAGTGACTGTAGATTTCGATGTCGCTCACGAGGACGAGCTCGTCGTACCCCTCGACCTCGCTGAAGGTTCGTTGCAGGTGCTCTACCGGGTCGTCCTGGTAGCCACGAAAGTGCTCGCCGATCGCGCCGAGTACCCGACGCGGCGTATCTTGCAGGCCCTCGCGGCTCGGGTCGTCGCCGATGTAGGCGAGGAGCTTCCGGACGCACTCGGCGGCTTGTTCATCGGTGGGTTTTTCGATCATCGCCTTACGCTTCCTTGGGCTTCAGGCCGTGGCCGTCAAGTCAGTCTTTGGGAACATCGCCTCCGGGATCGAAGAAGAGTTTGCCCGCATCGGCGCCGGCATCGCCGTGAAAATGCGAAGCAGGGTTTTCGACGATCGACCGACGTTCAAGTTCGAGGATCATGGCCGCTCAGAGGGCGCGTTTGGTCAGCCGCCCTCGTTGCGAGGATACACGCGTCGTCCCACCGGGGCGGCGGATGGATCGATTGAGCGCCTGGCGAGGGTAGGCGCCTTCGTGCTGGGGACGACGGTTTGGCCGCTCATGGGCCTCCGGGCTGGGGTCCGCGACCTGGCCCTGACGAATCGGAGGAATCGCTTCGGCCAAGGCGTTTACCGGCTTGGGCTGCGCGGCCTGTTCGGGCGTCTTGGCCTGAGCCGGCGTGCTTTCGGTGGAGCTCGGGACGTTCTGCTCCGCGTAGACCTCGCCGCGGGCGGCTGCGCTGCCGGCCCTTCGACCTGAATACACACAATCGGCGATGGAGAGGCCGCTCACGTACTGGCGCGAGCAGCCACAGATGGCGTTGCGACCTGCCGCATAGAGCCCTGGAATCACGCCGCCGCTCTCGTTTCTGACCTGTCCGGTGCGCTCGTCGACGACGAGGCCGCCGAGGGTGAGCGTCGGACAGGGGAAGCGCTTGCTTCGAATGCCGGCATCGATGGCGTAGTACGGACCGCTTCGCATCGAGTGCATCTTTTGCGGGTCCTTGCCGAAGCGATCGGGCTTCTTGCCCTCGGCGGCGTGGTTGTAGTCATCGAGCGTGGCGCGAAGCGACTCGATGGGAACCTTGATCGTCTTGGCGAGCTCTTCGAGCGACTTTGCTTCCTTGGTGTTGAACCAGAGGTTCAGAAGAGCCGGCGCCCGCTGGAACCATTGAGCCTGGCCGGGCTTGCACTGCTCCCGCGCGAGCTTCTTCAGATCGGCATTGAGAATCACGATCGCTTCACCATCGTTCTCCTCGACCATCGCCTCGCCGACGGCTGCTCCGTACATGAATTCGTTGATGTACCGCTCGCCCCGCTTGTTGACGATCATGCCCTTTGCGAAGGCCTCGGGCGGGTTGATGAAACGCCAGGCGGAGATGCGGTTCATCAGTCCAGTCTTGGCACCGACGCTCGTGCCGAGAAGTATGCCACTGCCGTTGTCGGAGGCCGTGCCGAGCGGCATCCCCGTACGGTACTTCGGGGCGATTTCTTTCACCATCGAACGGTTGTAGATGAAACCGCCGGCGGCGAGAATCACGCCGTTGCGCGCACGTGCGCGGGTGACCGTCGAATGCTCCGCTTCGATCTGGAAGCATCGCGCGCGAAGCTTCGCGGCGAGCTTTGGGTTGTACTTGACGACGGCAATGCCGGCCTGGTGGAGCTTTCGATGCAGTTGACTCCAGAAGCCCTTCGTGACCTTCCGGTACTCGACACCGAGCACCTGGTTTGCGCTGTCGATCACCAGCCTGGTCACGCGCG
>CBDUCC010000012.1:0-22619 GCA_965365555.1 uncultured Myxococcales bacterium
TGCCCGCCGTGGGCCCGCGCTTGCGACCGAGACGCTGGCTTTCGAGCCTGATCGCGCTGGCGCTCGCGGCGTTTACCACGACGGCGAGCGCTCAGAGTCCCGATCCGAAGGGAGAGCCATACGAGCCAGGCGAGCTCGTGGAGACCTCGGGCTCGGCCGATGCCAGTGACGAGGAGTTTCGGGATCCCTACGGAGTTGCCGGCGACCGCAACGATCCGAACCGGGTCGTCACCCAAGTTCGATACGTGCTCGAGGGTATCGTCGTCAGCGGCAATCGTCGAACGAAGGCCAAGCTGATCCGCAAGTTCGTTCCTCTCAAGGCCGGGGACTTCTTGGACCCCGAGTCGCCCGAGCTTCTGGCCACCGAGTGGCGCCTGATGGGAACCGGCTGGTTCGATCGGGTGGACATTCGTCTCGAGCGTGGTGCCGAGCGTGGCTACGTGATGATGATCGTCGACGTCCAGGAGCGAAACACCGTCGTGATCGAACAACTGGTCGCGGGTCTATCGGAGGGCGTGAAGCAGACCACCGACCGCGGCCGTACGCTCTTTCCGTGGCTCGGGTTCAAGGTGACCGAGACCAACTTGGCGGGACTCGGGATCCGACTTTCGGGAACCGCGCTTCTGAGCGAGTTTCAGCAAGGGGGTCGGGTCGACCTCGCGTACCCAAAGCTCATCAAGGACGAGTACGGGCTTCGATTCGCAAGCTATTTCCTCAACGGGCGCGAGTTCTACGGCAATCAGCCGCTCGTGAGCGTGCCCTGTGGACAGCCGACCTGCCCCGGGACCTCGGTGGTTCAGAACGCGGTGGTTCGCTACCGACGAGGAGGCTTCATCCTCGGAACCGGCAAGGATTTCACCACCAAGCTGCGGTATCAGCTCGACTGGATCGGAGACATCGTCAGCGTACTCGGCCGACCCGAGGCGGCCAGCGAGGTGCGGGGCAACGAGGTCGCGCCGATCAACTTCGCGATCCAGGACGGGACCAGCTTCGTATCCTCGATTCGGTTCGCCTTGATCTTCGACAAACGAGATGATCCGGGCCTCACCAAAGAGGGCGTATTCTTTCGGGGCGACGTTCTGATCGGCACCCGGTTCCTCGGCAGTGACTACGATTACCTCAAGCTCGAGGCTTCGGTGCGGCGCTGGTGGCGGCTCCCTTGGGACCACACGATCCGCATCGGTGCGTACGGCGGTGCAGCCTTCGGCAATACGCCGTTCTTCTCGCTCTTTCACATCTCCGATCTCACCGACCTCATCCCTTCCCGCTTCCTCGAGATGCAACTCGACGCCAGACCGCCGCCGAATCTGCTTGGCACGTCGATCGAGAACAACTACCTCGGCGAACTCGCCTGGCGTCTGGACCTTGGCTACAACATTCCCGTCTACGAGCGCGCTCGGGAGCGCGGTCTACGCGAGATCAACCTCTACACGCTGATCGGTCTGCTCTCCCTCGCCAACCTTCGCGACCCGCGCTCCGGAGTGGTTGGATACAGCCGTTTTTCCCGATACCCCGTCGATCTGACCTTCGATGTCGGCTTTCGCTTCGACACCCGTGTTGGCGTTTTTCAGGTCGGTTTCTCGACCTTGCTGGGGTTCATTCGACTGTGAGATCGGTCCTTGCAGCTCTGGTGTTCCTGACCGCGGCCGTCGCTTTGGCCCAGTCGCATTTGCCGGCTCGTGAGTTCGGCGTCCAATGGGACCGCGGAGCGCCTCGCGTTTCGTTCTCGGCGAAGGATCTCGCGGACGATCGCGTGCGCCGGGAGCTCTCGAGTGGCCTTCGAAAGCGTCTGCGGATCAATGTGAGCGCTCACTACAAGGGCTCGAACTGGCGCTTCGCTCAACGCAGGTTTGGCTGCGACATTACCAAGGACCTCTGGGAGGATGGATATCTGGTTCGCATCGGAGCCCGGAGCGAGCGTTTCAAGACCCTCGATCAGGTGCTCGATCGCTGCCTGTCCGTGAGCGGTCTGTTCGTCGGGGAGCCGAAGAACTACGAGCCCAACAAGGGCAAAGAGATCTATTTCTTCGTCCTCGCCGAGTTCAACCCGATCTCGAAGAAGCAGTGCAGCGAGCTGATTCGGCCCACTTCGGGCGACGATCCAGTCGGTCCGATCACGGTTAACATCGTACGACGAAGGATCTGTCAGGCGGAACGGACGGTCGAGTTCCGGAGCGAGTTCTTGAAGGTGCCGCAATGAGCCGGTTCGAACGAAAGATCCTGTTCGCGATCGGCTTGTCGGTATTCCTCACGCTCGGCGGTAGCGTGTTCCTGGCACAAGGTGCGCTGCGCGAGGTCTACCGAGTCGGCGTCAACGAGCGATTCGGTGCCGAGCTCGTCCACGGCGTCGAGGCGAGGCGAGGGCAGTTGATGGCGCTCCGATCGAGCACCGAGCAGGCGGCAGATGCCGTTCAGTGGGCGGTCGAGGCCGAGCTTGCAAAGAGGCGGGGCCCCAAGCGCTTTCAGGCGCTGGTAGAGCGTTTGCTCGAGCGCTACGAATTCGTCCGAGAGATCCGCTTGCCGGAGGACTCCGGCAGGATCGTTGCGAGCGCGCGACGCTCGGCGAAGCCCGGCGAGCCTGCGATGCGCGAAACCGATCGAACCCGGGACGCCCGGGCCGATGGCAGGACGCTTCGAATTTCGGTTCGCGTCTTCGTTCCCGAGGTGTACTTCGAGCGATTGCAGGATGCGGGGCAGGCGGCCGACGTCTATTCGAGACTTCAGCGTCAGAGCGCATCGGTGTCCGAAATCTACGTCTGGGTGTTCGGATTCCTGGTCTTTTTGGTGATCGTCGTCGCTTTCCTGATCGGCGCCATCGTTTCGCGTCGGGTCACCCGACGTGTGGCCGCCCTGGCCGACGCTTCTCGCCAGGTCGGCGCCGGCGACCTCACCGTGTCGCTTCCCACCAGCGCCACCGACGAGATCACCGAGCTCACCGAGGCGTTCAACCAAATGGTCCGAGACCTTCGTGATTCCAGGACGCGGATCGACTACCTCCAGCGCATTGGCGCCTGGCAGGACTTCGCGCGACGGCTCGCTCATGAGATCAAGAATCCACTGACCCCGATTCAGCTGGCGGCTCAGGAAATGGACGAAACCTACGATGGGGCGGATCCGGCGTACCGGCAGAAGCTCGAGCATGCCCGCGCAATCATTGAAGAAGAGGTTGCCACCCTGCGACGCTTGGTCGGGGAATTCAGCGCCTTCGCGAAGCTCCCTCGTGCCGACCTTGCCCCGGCGGACCTCACAGACGTGGTGCACGCGATCGAAGCGTCTGTCCCTGCGATGCTCGAAGACGCCGGTGGAGGAAGCCCCGTTGCCGTCGAAGTTCGCGTGGTGGCCGCAACGCAGCCCATCGAGGTGCGTATGGATCCCATGATGCTCAAGCGCGGAGTCGACAATTTGGTGCGCAACGCCATCCAGTCGGTGCGTGATGCCGAGCCGGACGGAGGCGGACGGGTGCTCGTACGTTCGTACGCCTCGGACCGATCCGGCTTCATCGAGGTTCGCGACAACGGGCCCGGCGTTGCCGAGGAGAACTGGGACCGCGTCTTCGATCCGTACTACACCACCAAGAGCGAGGGCACCGGACTCGGCCTGGCGATCGTCAAAAAGGTCGTCTTGGAACACTCGGGGGAAGTCCGACTCGACAGTGCGCCCGAGGGGGGTGCCCGGTTCACCATCGAGTTGCCACTCCGAAAGCCCTCATGAACGCGCCGAAACAGACATCTCCAAACCGATGGATCCATTGGGTCGTCACCGCGCTGGTCTTGGTCGCGCTCTATGCCTGGATGACGAGAGGAAACGTCTCGCCGTTTATGGGGGAGCCGGCGCCGGCGCTTTCCCTTCCGGTGGCCGCGGGGACCGATGCTGAAGATCGAACTCGGATCAACCTGGCCGAGCTCGATGCGGTCGTCGTGCTCGAGTTCTGGGCGAGCTGGTGCGGCGCCTGTCAGCGCACCACGCCGATCCTCAACGACCTTCACGAGCAGTTCCGCGGCCAAGGGGTGGCGTTCTACGCGGTCAACGTGGAGCCGATCGACCGCCAGCGGCTTCAAGCGGCGCACGCCGCCTTCGGCACCGCCTTCCCCAGCCTGCACGACCGCAGCGGAGAGGTTCAAAGACGATACGCCATCCAATCCCTGCCAACGGTCTTGGTCGTCGGGCGGGACGGTCGGGTGCGCTGGGCATCGACCGGAATTCCCAGCAAAATCCGGCTTCGAGCGGCGATCTCGAAAGCCCTCGATGCGCCGGTGCCAGGCACGGTTGACGGCTCTGTTCGGCGCTGATACGGTCGCCCGCCCTGTGGGGCCGACGGTGCGTGGACGTCGGAGTTGGAGGCATTTCGTTTGGTTCAAGCGCTTCAAGGTCCGAGCTTAGAAGAGCGTGTCGCAACGCTTCAGAAGTTGATCGACGCGGCGCCCGAGTCGGTGGTCAAGGAGTATCAAGAGCGCTTCGACATCGCCTGGATCTATCATGACAGTGCGCTCGAGGGCGTCGTCTACTCGATGGACGAGCTTCGCGCTGCGATGAGCGACGAGCCTGTCACCGATCCCTCGCTCATCCCGGTGTACGACGAGATCCGCAACCACATGGGCGCGATCGAGATCATTCGGGAGATGGCGACGCGGCGCCGAGCGACGGTGAACCTCGAGGTGATCAAGAAGCTGTTCGCTCAGCTCGCCCCCGAAGAGCTCGAAGGCAAGGGTCCCCCGAAGTACCGCAAGGACATGCCGCTGCATCGGCTCTACTTCCACGAGATCTCACAACCCGACAAGATCAGCTATCGGATGCGTCAGCTCGTCCAGTGGCTTTCGGATCCGGAGACCAAGAAGTCGATGCACGTCGTGCGGATGGCGAGCAAGACGCACTACCAGCTGCTTCACATCTACCCGTTCCCTCGGCACAGCGGCAAGGTGGCGCGGCTGGTGATGAATCTGATCTTGATGCGGGCTGGCTATCCGCCCGTCGTCATTCACGCGACCGAGCGCCAACGCTACTACGAAGCGCTCCGCAATGGTGAAGACGCGACCGCCACGCTCGTGAACCAAGCCCTCGGCGGCGCGATTGAGACCGCGATTCAGTACTTCGAAGACGTTCGCTGAGCTTCGAGTGTTGCGATGAACCTCGGCAACCCGGAGATCACCGCCACGTAGGCCGCTCCGGCGGCGAGCACGCGCTGGGCGCTCTCCGGCCGAATTCCGCCGATCGCGACCACCGGAGCCTGCACGGCCTTGCACACCTCGGCGAGCGCCTCGAGGCCGACGGTGGGATCGGGGTTTCGCTTGGTGGACGTGTCGAATACCGGACCGAACGCGACCAGATCGGCGCCTCGCCGCTCCGCTTCGATCGCCTGCTCGAGGTCGTGGGTGGAGATGCCGATCGTCATCTCGCCGACCACGCGTCGCGCGTCCTCGATCCTGAGATCTGCTTGGCCGAGATGCAGCCCATCGGCCCGGACGATCTTGGCGATGTCTGCGCGATCGTTGATCACGAAGGGAGTTCTTGCCTGGGTGCAGCGATCGCGAAGAGCGGACGCAAGCTCGATCCAGGTTCGGTCGTCGCAGCCCTTCGCGCGAAGCTGGATCCAAGCGGGCTGGACGGCCAGCGCTCGTTCCGCGAGCTCGAGAGGGGCGTCGGCTACCTCGAGGTCGATGATCGCGTAGAGGCTGCCGGCGACCGGCTTCCTCGGGTCAGACGTCGGGCGAGTCATGATCGCTCAAGCTCCGGTAGAGATCCGGCCGACGGTCGCGAAAGAATCCCCAGTTGGCTCGGTAGCGCCTGAGCGCATCGCGATCGAACGTCGCCAGGACCGCCCCCTCTTCGTCGCGCCCAAGCTCCGCGACCAGCTCGCCTCGCGGATCGCAGACGAACGAGCTCCCATAAAAAGTCAGCGCACCCTCTCGGCCAATTCGATTCGCGGCGGCGACCGGCATGGCATTGGCGACGGCATGACCGAGCATCACCCTTCGCCAAGGTCCCTGCGTGTCATCCTCGGGAGCGTCAGGCTCGCTTCCGATGGCGGTCGGATAGAGCAAGACCTCCGCGCCCCCGAGGGCCATGCTCCGCGCGGCCTCGGGAAACCATTGATCCCAGCAGATTCCGACACCGATCCGTCCGAATCGACTTTCCCAGACGCGAAAACCCGTGTCGCCGGGGCGAAAATAGAACTTTTCTTCGTAGCCCGGTCCGTCCGGAATGTGGCTCTTGCGGTAGATACCGAGCCGCGTTCCGTCGGCGTCGATGATCGCAACGCTGTTGTAGTAGCTCTGCCCTGCACGCTCGAAGAACGACACCGGCAACACCACTTCCAGCTCGGCGGCCAATGCGCTCATCCGTTCGATCGTTCGATGTCCCTCAGCCTCCGAGGCGAGGTCGAAGGCATGCTCGGATTCGGTCTGCGGGAAGTAAGGGGTTTCGAAGAGCTCCGGCGCCAGGATGATCTGGGCGCCCCGTTCGGCCGCCTCCCGGACGAGCCCTTCGATCCGGGCTAGGTTGACCTCGGGGCCATCGCTCAGGCGACACTGCAGAACGGCGAGCGTGAAGCTGTGGAGACTCATGACGATGCAGGCTGGGGCTGGGTCGCGCAGTGAAACGCGCCGCCTCCGCATAGCAGGTCGATCGCCGGAAGGCCGATCGCCACTCGGTCTGGGAACGCCTCGCCGATCACGGCAAGGGCAGGTTCGTCCTCGGGAACACCGTACGTCGGGACGATGACCGCGCCGTTGGCGACATAGAAATTGCAGTAGTTTGCGGGCAGTGGGGCTCCATCGGGGCCATGGACGAGGGGCGGCGCAGGGACCTCGACCAGGTCCAAGCCGCTGTCGCCGAGGGCCCGCGCGACGGCCTCGAGCACGCCGGCGTTCGGCGCGCCGGGGCGGGGCGTCATGCAAAGTACGGAGTCCTTTCGTACGAATCGCGCAATCATGTCCACGTGGCCGTCGGTGTGATCGTGCGACAGCCCCTGTTCCAACCAGATCAGGCGCTCGACGGTCAGATGGGTTCGAAGGGCCGTCTCGAATGCATCTCGAGTCAGGCCCGGGTTCCGATTGGCGTTGAGCACGCAGGAGGCCGTGGTGACAAACGTCCCGCAGCCGTCGAATTCGAGCGCGCCGCCTTCCAGCGTCAGCGGGCAGAAACGATCGTCGGCGCCCACCGTTGCCACGACCCAGCGCCCCAGCTCCGAATCGAACGGCATCTCGAACTTGCGACCCCAGCCGTTGAACTCGAACCGAAGAGCGCCCAGTGATCCTTCCTGTGAGTGCCCGAACACCGGGATCGTGTCGCGAACCCAGCAGTCTCCATAGTCCGCTCGAACGTACTCGATGCTCAGACCTTCGCCGATCTCTGCCCTCGCGGCCCGTTCGATCCGTTCGTCTTTCACCAGCAGGCGAACCGGTTCGTCACCCGGCCCGGCGATGGCCCGGCAGAGCTCCGCAACACAGGCCTGGGCTCGTTCGAGCCGTCCGGGCCATTCCGCGGCGAGGTGCGGATACGCGAGCCAGCAGGCCTCGTGTCGCTCCCATTCCGCGGGGATCCGCAGAGCCGCCTTCATCGAGCGAGCCTACCACGGGAGCACTGCCGCTTCACCGAAGCGAGCGACCATGGCGTCGACGTGGTCGAGCACCGCCTGACGGCGCTGGCGAAGCCCGTCGAGCTGCTTCGGCCCGAGCACCGGAGCCAGCGGATCGGTCTTCAGCCGTTCGGCAAAGGCGTCGACGTCGAGGCTCCGGACCGCTTCGACGGTAGCGCGTCGAAAGCGCTGCAACGCCTTCAGCCGAGCCTCCATCAGACCGAGTCGCTGCTCGCCTAGCCAGAAGCCGGCGCCGTTGTCGAGGTAGATCAACGGTCCGCCGGGCCCGCGGGTTCGCAGGTTCGTGAAGTCGCCCCCCCAGCGGTCGACGTTCTGCGTGAGGTAGTCGAAGACAATCAGGTCCGAGAGCTCTGCCGGACGGCCCTCTTGGTCGGGCTCGGTTGCGAGTGGACGGCTCGGGTCGCTCGCCTCTCGTATCCCTGGTCGCCCGCGCAGGTCGGAGCGGTAGTCGACCGGCCGTTGGTAGGGCGTGATCGGCAGCGTCCTCTGCACACGGACCCAGCGCTCCCAGTTTCGACCCATACGCAGGCGCTTCAGCGGCTCGGGGATCCACCAGATGAACGCGCCTCGAATCGTTGCGTCCGGTGCAATCGATAGCTCCCCCACCCGATCGTCGGTGCCCGCCGCTCGTTCGAGCTGGCGCCATGGGAGAACACGACCGGTCGTCGGAGGCACGCGTCCGAACCCGAGCTCCCGATCCAGGTAGTACGCCGCCACCTCGGAGTACCAGTGCGCTGCGGAGAAGCTTTGCTTGGGCTTGAAATAGCCCCGGGTTCCATCCTCGAGCGTGATCTGGAACGCGAGACTGCGGCCGCCTCGCCCCTTCTTCACCTCGGTCACGGCGGCGTTTCGTAGTGACTCGATCCGCGCGCCATCAGGCTCTCCGAAGAACGACGGCGTGTCCTGTGCGGCGGCCGGGATCGCCACCAAGAGCGCGAGAACGGAGAGTCGGATCGCGGAGGGCGGCACGGCGGGCAGCCTACCGAGCGGCATCGAGAAGGTCGACTTCGCGACCAAGGTCGCCGTTCCTTGTTCGTCATGGCGCTCGCCCCGTATAGTCGGCGCTCCACCGGCCCCGGACTTAGGAGAGATCGATGTCACCTTCTGCTCTTGCACTCACTGGATACGCTGCATGGACGCTCGCGTTTGCAATCGCAGTCATCAGCTATCGAACCGGTCTCGTACTGATGAAGAAGCACAGCGCGAACGGTTTCGATCCCGATGGGAGCGACGTGTCACCGTTCTCGGGACGTCTGTGCCGCGCCTACGCGAACTGCTACGAGAATCTTCCCGTGTTTGCCGCGCTGATCCTGCTCGCGCTCGGGACCGGCAACGCTGCCATCACCGACCCGCTGGCTCGTTGGGTGTTGGTCGCGCGGGTCGCGCAGTCTCTCACCCATCTCGTCTCGGTGAGCGAGATCGCAGTCACGATTCGCGCGGGCTTCTATTCGGTTCAGCTTGGCATCATGGCCTATTGGGTCGTCCAGCTCGGCTTGCTCGGTTTTCAATGAAAATCGCGTGACTGTGAGAGTACGGCTTCGAAAGTCAGGTCCGGAACCCAAAGCGATTTCGCGACCAGGTGGACGACGCCGTCGGACTTCTGAATCTCACCTGTGACCCCGAGAAGCCCTGCGGTTTTCGCCAGAGCAGCGTGCTCGTCGAAGACTCGTTTCCAAACGACCACGTTCACGAATCCAGTTTCGTCTTCGAGTGTGAAGAAGTTCACGCCGGACGCGGTTCCCGGGCGTTGCCTGCAGATCACCATCCCAACATACCGAAGCGCGTCGCCGTGTGTGCGCTCCCGAACGCTGCTGGCGTCGGGGATACCTCTCTTCTGTAAGAATGGCCGAAGTCCGCGCATCGGGTGACCTCGGGTGCTGTGATGACTCGAGCGGTAGTCCCAGATCACCTGGTCGTCACTCGCGAGCGCACTGAAGGAGATCTGACTGGAGGCTGGTTCGAGTGGCAGTGAATCGCGCGCGAATCGAGCCAGGCTACGAACCTGCCAAATCGCATCGCGCCGATGGAGCCCGAAACATTCGAATGCACCGGCCTCAGCGAGGGCATGGAGGGCCTTCTTGCTGAGCCCTGTGTCGCGGACGAAGGTAGCCAGGTTCGGAAACGGAGCCTCGACCGATTCGATACGCCCGCGCTCGACGACGCCAAGCCCCTTCACGTAACGAATACCCATCCGAACGCGCCCCCGCTCGAGCGTGCAGTCCCACCGGCTTTTGTTGATGTCGATCGGCAGGACTTCGACTCCGTGACGTTTGGCGTCTTCGACCAAGGTCGCCGGCGTATAGAATCCCATGGGTTGAGCGTTCAAAATGGCGCAGGTGAAGGCGTCGTGGTGATGCCGACGAAGCCATGCGGTCACGTAAGCGAGCAGAGCAAACGAGGCTGCGTGGCTCTCTGGAAAGCCATACTCTCCAAACCCTCGAATCTGAGAGAACACGCGTTCGGCAAATTCTTCTGGGATCCCTTTCTCAATCATGCGCGGGACCATGCGTTCACGGTGCTTCTCGATTCGACCCGACTTGCGCCAGGCCGCCATGTCGCGCCGTAGCTGATCGGCTTCACCGGGCGTGTAGCCGGCGCCCTCGACCGCGAGCTTCATGACCTGCTCTTGAAAGATCGGAACACCGAGAGTCTTCTTCAAGATCCGTTCGAGCTTCGGATGCGGGTAGTCGACGGACTCTTCACCCTTTCGACGTCGAAGGTATGGATGCACCATGTCGCCTTGAATTGGACCGGGTCGAACGATCGCAACTTCAATGACCAAATCGTAGAAGGTGCGCGGCTGCAGACGGGGAAGCATCGCCATCTGCGCACGGCTTTCGATCTGAAAGACGCCGACCGTATCTCCCTTCGAAACCATTTCGTAGGTGTCTTCGTCCTCGGCAGGAACGGTTGCGATCTCGAGCGAGATTCCCTTGTGCTCGCTCAAGAGGTCGAACGCATGATGGATGCACGTCAGCGCTCCGAGACCCAAGAGGTCGACCTTGAACAAGGCGAGATTGTCGACGTCGTACTTGTCCCACTGGATGACCGTGCGGGCTTCCATCGTGGCTGGCTCGATCGGAACGATCTCGTCGACCGGACGCTGACCCAACAGGAAACCACCCGGGTGAATCGATAAATGTCTAGGAAAATCGAGCACTTGCGAGGCGAGCGACCAAAGCTGATGGGTGGCCGGGGAGTCTTGCTCGAGCCCTGCTTCACGCAGCAGCTCCGGGTTGAGCACGTCGTCGCGATGTCGGAGCAAGCGGGTTGCCGCCTCGAGATCGGTTCGAGATAGACCAAGCACTTTGCCCACGTCCCGCACCGCGGAACGAACACGATAGCGAATGATGTTGGCGACCATCGCAGCACGCCGGCGACCGTACTTCGAGTACACGTGTTGAATGACCTCCTCACGTCGATCGTGCTCGATGTCGAGATCGATGTCGGGCGGCTCCGCCCGTTCGACGCTTAGGAATCGCTCGAATAGAAGATCCATTCGAACGGGGTCGATCGCCGTGATCCCGAGACAAAAGCAGACTGCGCTATTCGCCGCGCTTCCACGACCTTGGCACAGGATGCCACTCTCCCGGCAGTACTGAACGATCTCGTACATCGTGAGAAAGTAGCCGCCGTAATCGAGCTTGCGGATGATCGCGAGCTCGCGTTCGATCTGCATTCGTACCTCGGTAGGCACCTTGCCTTGGTAGCGATTGCGCGCTCCGTGAAACGTGAGCTCGCGTAGCCAGCTCTGCTCGGTTGTGCCCGACGGAAGATGCTCTTCGGGGTAGCGGTATCGAATGTCGTCGAGAGTGAACGTGCATTGCTCCGCCAGCTCGAGCGTTCGCCGAAGACATGCCGGATCGTCGATGAATAGCTGGGCGGTTGCCGCGGGCGCTTTGAGGTCGTGCTCGGCATTACAGCGGATCGTATGACCGGCTTCGGAAAGCACTTTCCCAGCACGAATACAAGCTAAAACGTCCTGAAGTGGGCGCCGAACAGGGTCGTGGTAAAGCACCTCGTTGGCGCCGACCGCCTCGACGTCGAGCTCTGCTGCTGCGAGCCGCAATTGCTTTTCGAGAGGTCTTTCACGATCGCTCAGCTGGCGTACGCAAAGTGCGAAGGTCGATGATGGGCCGTGGGTCGCGTGCAAGGCGCGTAGCGGGTCGGGTGCCGGACAGAGGAAGAGCAAGTCCTCGGTGTCCTGCAGATCCTCTGGCTTGAGTAGCGAGGTGCCCTTGTCGCATCGTGCATGACCGAGCGAAAGCGCTCTACAAAGGTGTGCGTAGCCACGGCGAGTCTTGGCGAGTGTGACGATGCGGAACCCTCGACCACCGACGTCGAGCGTCACCTGTGCTCCCGTCAAGATTCGAATGCCGAGCTCTTTGGCGCGCATGTGTGCACGGACTAGACCGTACACACCATCACGATCCGTGATTGCAACTGCAGGAAGTCCCAAGGCATGAGCACGTTCGACGAGCTCTTCAGGAAAGGATGCGCCTTCCAAGAAGCTGTGATTGCTTTTGACCCACAACGGAACGTACTCGCTCATTCAATCGAGCACTCCGTGTAAGAACCAATGCTTGCGTGGGCGGTCGTAGAACAGCCAAAGCAGATCACCGTGATCGGTTTGCGCGTAGTAGTAGTCGCGCTCGACCAGACGCTTCCACCAACCACCACTGACACGATACGGCCCGTACATGTGTTCGATCGCGTGCTCTTGCGCGAGCGAAGGGCCGGCCTCCGGTTCCCTTGCAAGCCTTGGAGGGAGAGGCTTAGGGCGCGCATAAACCCTTCGAATCATAGCAGAAACAGGTGGCGGCCCGGCTCTCTCGGCGATTCTTGCATGCTGGACCGGCTCCCATCGAAACGAGGCCTCGGGGAGGTGGGCCTCTCGAAGGCTTGCTTTCGTCACCGACTCTTCGCCGTACGCAGCACGGATGCGCGCCAGTGCACGGTGGGCGGCGTTCATGTCGCGGCGCGGCTGATGGCCGGGCAAGGCAACTTGATCGGGATGTGCGCGGGTCGTGTTCGCAAGAAGCTCGACTTCTTCGACGGGCGCCCGAAGCTCGGTCTCGCCGAGACGCAATCGAATCAACTCGATGATCAACATCAAGTCCAAGCTAGGGGATGCCGGTTCGATTCGTTCGCGATGCAGAGGCGCATGCTCGAGGTGAAGCGAGAGCTCGAGAGATTGAATCGCATCACCTCCTGCGCGTACGCGATGAAGCAGGGAGTGAAGCGCACCCTTGATGGCGAAGAGCAAGCGGTTCTGATCTTGATCCGGTGGGTCGACTTGAAACGAGATGCGCGAAGGCTCGTCGAAGGCATGGGGTTGAATTGGGAGTTGAAGCTCGTCGTTGAACCGGTCGTGAAGCGCACTCGCGTCAACGCCGAATCGGCTGTGCAGCTCGCCCGAAGGGAGACGAAGAAAATCTCCTAGCGTTTCGACGCCGAGTGCGGTCAGGCTCTCACAGAGATCACCGCGCAGACCCAGCTCGACCAGTGGGGTCTGATTCGATCGCTCGCGCTCTTGGTCCGGGTCGTCGAGGACTTGAACGCCGCGGCCCGTCATCGCGAGCGCGAGTGCGCGATGACGGTGAAAGCCGACCGTGATCGAGCTCTGCCAATGCCGTGCCCGGAGGTAGCGATGAATGGAGGTAGACCAATTTCGATAGCCCCCGTACAGACGGCGTAAACCCTCGGGATCCATGATGAAAGTGCCTGGTATATCGAAGGGCTCAACCCGTGGAGAGAAGGTCTGGAGTCCCTGAAGAAGCTCCTTGCTCAGCGAGGCGATCGTCTCGGGGGCGACGAGCGCGGTATGGAGGTTTGGCATCCGATCGCGGGCCAGCGCCTGGCGCATCCCGATGCGGAGCCGATTCTTTCGAGCGAGGCTGTTTAGATGGCTGATGCGGCCGTTGGGGCCTTCGTCATCGACGACGGCGATCGGTGCGCCCTTCCAGTGCGGCTTGTCGTGCAAGACGATCTGCAACGGGAACATGGGCAACGATACGCAGCTCACGCGCTTCATGAGGGAGCTCGCAATCCTGCCGGCGCGACGGAACGACTCGAAGCCGGCTCCGCCGACAGACCCACCTTGTCTTTCACTACCTCGGTATGAAGCTCGAACTCCTCACCGTGAAGACGGCCTCGACGTGGCTCGATACGCAAGCCAATGAGCGGTCCGGAGGAAGGTTCCTCATGTGCATTCGAAGTCAGTAAGACGATGCGTCCGTCGTATTTTCGCAACAGGCCTTGGAGCCGTCCTTGCCAGTTGACCGAGGCGCCGGGTGGCAATGCGTCACTCAGATCGATCACCGTCAATCCAAACGCAGCAGAACGTGCAAGCCATTCGGCTGCTCGGATCAATGCGAAGGGGCCGGCGTGTCGTGGAATGTGAATCGCGATGAACGAATCGAGGTCGACGCCTGCGGTGTACAGATCCGGAGGGAACAACGTGCCCCCCTTCGGCTGCACCCAAGCCACTAGATCGCCGCGCGCCTGAGCCTCAATCACACAGGACACCGCCGTCGTGGTGCGTGCGCATGCATGCTGGCCGGACACCTCGATCAGCCGCCCTCGTGGGAGCAGCTCGGAGACGGGCAGGGCCTTTGCCCGCTCCTTGCGTCTCTCGATCTCGATGACGGTCCCAACACTCATGGGACCACTCACTATACTGAACAAATAAGCAGTGACAAGCCCTTCGTGCATATCGCGAAGAGCTTCATGATTCCAAGTGGTTAACTCAAATCCACCGCGCTTCCTTGGTCGTACAAGCCCAGGATTCCCGTCGCGATCCCTTGGAGCAGCGCGATCGCCATCGAGAAGTGGTCTTCGAGGATTTCGAGCAGCACCTCGGTGTCGATGCGGAACGCCACCAAATCCTCCAGCACCTCCGCTCGATACCAACGCCGCTCATCGGCTAGGGAGTCGATCGCACCGACCGAGTCACCGGGTCCGAGCTGGAATCGTTGGTCGGGATCGCTGGCCTTGCAGTCGATGACTCCGCGCAGTGGAAGCAAGAAGTACGTGCTGCGATCGCCCACCTTCCAGAGCAGCTCGCCTCGTGGAAGATGGACCTCTTGAATTTCTCGAGCGAGCTCCGCGATCGCGTCGATCTCGCTCGCGCCGAATGAAAATGTCTTTCGAAGAAACGCCATTCGCTCGACGAGATCGAATGGCCGATCCGGAAACTCGAAAGCCTCTGCGACGGGACCGAAGCCGGCGGCCGGACCGAGCTTGCGGCGTGCCTCAAGGACCTCCCGACTCGTTCCCCGAAGCACCTGTTTCAACAAGACGAAGTGTTCTTCGAAAATCTCTTGTGAATCTTCGACGCGAATCGACAGGGTTTCCATCTCCTGCAACGCAACGCAGTCGTAACCTTGTTCTTCTGCGGCCAGCGCACTGATTCCGCCGACGACCATGCGCGGTCCTAGGCGGCGCATGGGTTTGCCGTTGCGAACGATCTCGCACTCGCCTCGCACGATGTACTGGACCTCGAGCGCGGCCGTGCCCACGCGGTATAGGTACTCGCCTGCCGCGAACGTGCGCGGTCTCGTGTTCGCAGCCACCACCTGGGCGACCTCCGACGGGATCTCGGCGAATGCGGGCATCGTCTTCAGGAACAAAAAGCGCTGAAAACGATCGTTCATCAACGGATCGGGTTCCGTTTCAGGCACGGGTGCGAACCTCGGTTCGGGTTCGTGGGGCGCCGAGCGCCTCCCGATGATGCTCCGCAATGCTTCGCACTACCTCGCTTCGATCCTCGACCATTTCGTCGAGCGCCTCCCGAAGCGTGATGGGCTTCCACGGTGTACCGAGAGCGGCCGCCGCCGCTCGCGACCGCTGTCCGCCAGGCTCGCCCGTGTCGAGTATCGCGACCACGGCCTCCCGTGCCCCACCGGTCAGCACGGCTTCGAGAACTTCGATACTCGCACCTTGAAGGCGCGGGTTCTCGCTCTGGACCCCGCGCCAAAGCAGGGTCAGGTTCTCGTTCGGGTAACGGAGGCCCATCAGCGCAAACGCACGTTGGAGCGCTGCCTTTTCTTTGTCTCGCAACGCGATGCTGAGAAGCTCGGCATCGGTCGAATCGGTCGGGGCATTCTCTTCGATGATCGAACGCCAGCGAAGAAGCTGTACGATTCTTTCGAGGTCTCGGTGGAGCTGCTCATCGAGCAAGGTTTCGTCGATCACCGCGTCCGGGTGCGTTGCTCGCAGTCGGCCGAGTGCCCGCAGAATCTTCAAGCGTACGCTTCCATCCGACTCGCGTTCGAGATGCCGCGAGAGGATCTCTACGGCGTGCCGCGGCTCGAATCGGATGATCGTGTGCGGGATGCGGCGTCGCACTTTTCGAGGGACCCCGGGATCGCCGAGTGCCCGGTCGAGCGCATCGAGCGTCTCCGGGCCGATGGCCAGGATCGCCTTGCGCGTCGGCTCTCGGAGCTCGGAGTGGCCCAGAAGTGGCAGCAAAAACGGAAGAAATCGCGCGTCAGGGTTCGACACCATCGCTTCTAGGGTGTCGCGCTGGACCTCCCGATCCTCGGTCTGGATCAAGCGGATGAGGGTCTCATGAAAGATCGGACCGGGCTCCTTTCGGATCGCACGGGCGAGAGCGGAACGGGTCGCAGGGCTTGCGGACGCAACCCAGCGATCCAGTCGACCGGCATCCTCGGCGTCGCCTTCGCCGGATCGTTGCTCGAGCGCCAGCAGACCGACGAGGGCCGTGGCTCTCACGATCGATGCTTCGAGATCGACCTTCTCTTCGAGCAAATCTCGGTTCGGATCGACCGCGGTGAGCGCGCGAAGCGCAGCGGCGCGAACGTCCGGCTCCTCGTCCTTCAGCATTCTACGTGCCACCGGTAGGAAACGCTCGTCAGAGGCCTCCGCGAACGCCTCGAGCGCACGCCTTCGAACGAGCTTCGACGGGTGATAGAGCACCAGCACGGGCATCAGGTCGGAGCGTCCATGGCTGTTGAAGATGTCGATGGCGGCCAGCACCTCTTCGTCCTGATCGCTGTTTAGCGCGTTGAGGAGCGCGTCGATCGAGTGTCGGTCCAGCTCTTCCAGCTCGAGTCGCGTGTCGATCACCCCCTGCCGAAGCCGTGCACGGAACTCCTCCACATAGCGGCCGCGCGTCGAAAAGATGGCGAACAGCCATATCGCCACGAGCAGCAGGAGAGCGATTCCGAGCTGCTCCGTGCTCAGGCCAAGCGCCACGGCGGCGATGATTAGGAGCGATCCCGCGGCCTGCCCCACGCGGTGACCGAACACCTCGATCACGCCTTTGGCACGCTCGCGTCTGCGACTATCGAGCGGCAAGAACAGAACCTCGACCGAGCTTCGGTACAAGGTGTGCCTCAGGCTTCCGTCCACCGCCTTCAGCGCGACGGCGAAAGGCAGCACCGGCCCGAGCGCCAATCCGAGCGCGCCGCCAGACACCAGAACGGGAAGCAAGGCCGAGCTCCGGTGCGCGCCGAAACCTTGCAGCAGCCATCCTGCGCCGACCCACTGCACGAGAAGTGCAACGCTGTTCAGACCCAGATAGAAGCGCGCGAAGAAGGGCCCGAGAGCCTGGGTCGGGATGCTCTGTGCCACGGTGCTCTTGAACACGAAGTCGACGACCGTGAGTGCCACCGTGCCAAAAAGAACCAGGGCGAGCACGCGGCCGAGATAGCTATCCCGGAGCAGCCAGGGAAGAGACCGCGTTCGCACGGGGTGGGTCAGGTCCGGCGCCGCCGATTCTCGGATCTTCCATAGAAAGGCGGTCCCCGACGCAGCCGCCAAGATCGTGGCTGCCATCACGACGAGCCCCGCGGGGCCCGTCAGACGGAGTAGGCCCTCGGAGAGCAGGGATCCCAGGGTTGCACCGGTCACCCCCCCGGCGGCGATCGCCGGAAAGATGCGCTTCGCCTGCGTGACGGTGACCGCGTCATCGAGAAGGAGCCAGAACTCGATCAACACGACCGTGATCAGCAGTCCGGTCCACACGTAGAACCCGAACGGTGCCCAGGAGCCGAGCTCCTCCAGCCAGGCCCAGAACGCCAGGGTCACCAACGCGCCGAAGAAGAGCGAGGCGGAAAGCAGGAGTCGGCGATCGCGGACGTACGGCAGAACCCGCTCGTGAATCTTGAGCTCGACGATGGCGAGCAGCGCGATCGCGAGATAGGCGCGCGGCAGCGCCGTCGCTGGAAGACTCGTCAGAAATAGCGTGTCGCGCGCGGTCTCCATCACCGAGTGCGCCATCATGATCGTCATCAGGCCGACGAATCCGACGAGCAGGTTTCTGCGATCCTCGCGGCGAACGGAAAAGCGCATGGATTTGCAACGGTACCGTCAAAACCGAGCTTGGTCACTTCTCGTGCGCTTGATCAGCGCCTCGGGAACCTCACTTGCGTCGAAGCGACTCGAGCTCTTCGAGCGAGCGCGGCCAGTCTCCCTTGAGGAGTCGGGAAAGAGAGCGATCGGCGAGAAGCTTGCCCTCGGTCTGGCAGGCAGCGCAGTAGTTCGTTTCCCGATCGCGGAACACGATTCGTTGAACCGGGGTCGCGCACTCGGGACAGGGCTCGCCGTACTTGCCGTGCACCGCCATCTCGGGCCGGAACGCCGTGACCTTCTCCGGAAAGGACTCGCCATGCTGTTCGACCAGCCGTCCGACCCACTCGCTGAGGACGTCTCGGGTCGCTGCGTGCAGTCTTGCGACTTGCCGGTCGTTCAGACGCTTCGTCCAGATCAGCGGCGAAAGCTTGGCACGATGGAGGATTTCATCGGAGTAGGCGTTCCCGATTCCGCTGAAGATCCGAGGGTCGGTCAGCGCACGCTTGACGGTGTGGTTCCGTGCCGTCAGCGCCTCGGCAAACGCAGCGAGGCCGGCTTCGAGAGGTTCGATTCCTCCAGGGTCATGCTGGTGAAGGGCCTCCCTCCCGCGGCACAAATGGATCGAAGCGCGTTTCTTCTTGCTCGCTTCGGTGAGCAGCAACGTGCCGTGTTCGAAGTCGAAGGCAGCGAGGCCGAGTCGACCAGGAAGCTTCTGATCGGGTGAACGCCATCGCAGGCGCCCGGCGATCATCAGGTGAATGACCACGAAGAGATCCTCTTCCAAACCGAGTACGATTCGCTTTCCGATCCGCTCGACATCCCTCACCGTCTTTGCCGAAATCGCGTCGAGCGGTGGTTCGGTGCTGCGCAGAACGAATGGCGAGCCAAGCCGCACGCCGCGCAACCTCTTTGCGAGAACGTGTCCGCGCAGTGCGTGAAGATAGAGCTCGACGTCGGGAAGCTCGGGCATGGTCAGCGAAGCCGAGGATCCAGCCGGTCGCGCAGCCAGTCTCCGGTGAGATTGAAGCCCAGCACCGTCAGCGCGATCGCGCCGCCCGAGAACAGCGCGACGTGAGGAAAGCGGAGAAGAACGCTGGTGCCCTGATCGAGGAGTGCGCCCCAGGAGACCGCTTTGCCGGGGCCGAGCCCGAGAAACGAAAGCGTCGACTCCGCGAGCACCACGACGCCCAGCCCGGTCGTCGCCTGAATCACGAGAGGTCCGAGCAGGTTGGGCACCACGTGTCGACGCATCACCTGAGTGGGCGGCACGCCGAGCGCGCGGGCTGCTTCGACGAACTCCCGCTCGCGCAAGCTCAACGTCTCGGCCCGCGCGAGCCTCGCGTAGAGTACCCATCCGTTGACGGCGAGAGCGACGATCAGGTGAAGCAATCCAGGCTTGGCGACCAGTGCGAGCACGGCGATGTTGAGCACGATCGCCGGAAACGCTTGCACGAGATCGGCAATACCCGTCACCAGATGGTCCGGAAGCTTTCCGTAGTAGCCGGCCCAGGTGCCGAGCGCCGTGCCGAGCAGGACCGAGACACCAACTACGACGACGCCCACGATGGCGGCGAGTCGCGCTCCGTGGAGCAATGCGCTGAGGATGTCGATTCCATTGTCGCCCGTGCCGAGCAGGTGCGTACCCGAGGGTGGCTCGTATTCGTGAAGGAGGTCGATCGCGAGGGGATCGTAGGGTGCGATCCAAGGTCCAATCCAGCCCAGCACGAAGAACAGGATGACGATCACGAGACCCACTGGCGTCCGACGAAGACGAGACCTGAGTTTCATGAGAGCCTCACCCGAGGATCGACGGCGCCGTACGCCAGGTCGACGACCAGATTGACGATCACGTAGATCACGGCGATCACGAGCACGCAGCCCTGGACCACCGGGATGTCGCGCGCGAAGAATGCGTCGAGAAAGAGGGTCCCGAGGCCGGGCCGTTCAAAGATTTTCTCCGTCACGACGGTGCCCGAGAGCAGAGCGCCGAGCTGAGCTGCGCCGATCGTCATGACGGGCAAGAGCGCGTTGCGCAGACCGTGCCGAAGCAGAAGGACGCTCGAACGGACGCCTCGGGCCCGGGCTGCCGTGATGTACTGCTGCGAAAGCACCTCGATCATCGAGGCTCGTGTTTGGCGAGTCAGAATCGCCGCGAGCGCCGTACCGACCGTGATCGCAGGGAGGATGAGGGCTTCGGGTCCGGCCAGATCATCGCCCGGAAGCGGCAGCCATCGCAGCTTCACGCCGAACAAGAGGATGAGCAGTGGACCGAGCCATATGTTCGGAATCGCGAGGCCGGCCACCGCGGTCGCGGAGGCCAACTTGTCCCAGCCCAGTCCGGCGCGTGCTGCTGCTAGGGTCCCGAGTGGGACCGCGACCGACCAGGCCACGGCGAGCGCCGCGAGCGCGAGGATGATCGTATAGGGCAGGACCTCCCGCATCAGTGACCAGACCGATCGATCGGGACGTCGAAAAGAGACTCCCATCGTCCCATCCGCGAGATCTTCGAGGAACGAGAGGTATTGCGCGCCAATGGGTCGGTCCAGGTCCAGAGCTCGTCGAAGCTCGGCCTTCTCTTCCGGTCCGGCCTGGTCTCCGAGAATTGCCTCCACGGGGTCACCTGGGATCAGGCGTACCAAGAGAAATACGATCGTCACGAGGCCGACGACGGTCAGCAACGCTCTGAGCAGGCGGCCCGCCAAGTACCGCAAAAGGCCAGGAGACATCCTCGACGCATACTACCCGCAAAGAGCTTGCACGTCGGCTTACATGCCGGCGTCGGGTCCGAGGTCGATCTCGCTCTCGGTTTCGGGCGGCGGTGGGTCACCCGCTCTCACCGACTCCGGTGGCGGCACGGCCGACAGCGCCGTACAAATCTTCGCGGTTGCTCGAAACTCGTTCAGATCGATGATACGCGCGACACGCTCGACGGCATCGAGATCCGCCTCCCATTCGCCCTGCATGTCGATCTGGTCCGGAAAGACACAGTAGTAGTCGCGCCTGCACCAACTGTCCGTGTCGCAGGTCTTCATGCACCAGGTCTCGGCGGTCCGGCTCGGCACGAAGCGCCATTCGACGCAGGCGCCTTGCGGGCAGGTGTCCGGGTCACACGAAAACACGGTGCAGTAGCCGCCCGGTTGAGCGAGGTCGCACTGACGCTCGCCGGTCACCGAGCAGTCGGAGGAGTTCCCGCACGCATCGCCGATGTTCTGCTTGCACCCCGCCATCGACAGCCCAGCCAGCAATAAGACAATCCCAAGTCGCATCCTGCGCGGCGGAGCATACGGGACGGCTCAGGCGATCGCCAATCGCTCTGCCTCCCGGCGAAACGGTGTTAGATTCACGTCGATTTGCGACGTTTTGGCTTGGGGGCAGCGCTGTTTTGGCTGGTCTGCGCAGCAGCGCTGGCGGAGCAGGGTCTCGATCGGGTCGCGTCCTTGGTTCGGTCCGGGGATCGGGCCGAGGCCCTGGAGGCAATCCGCAGCTTGCCGATCGCGACCCGCGCGCAGGCGTCCGTCGAGTACCTCGAGGGCCGCCTGCTTCTCGACGCCGGGCGCCCCTGCGACGCGATGGATCTGCTCGCTCGAGCCCCTTCCGGACTTCCCGACTCGGTGCAGACGGATGCGAAACGTCGTTGGGCACAGGCGGCGGCCCGATGCGGGGAGTGCGCACAGGCCCGGCCCGTTCTGCTGAGCCTCACGGCGTCCGACCCGGCGATCACCCGCCGCGATCGGGCAATGGCGGCCCAATGTGCCATTCAACTCGGTGAGATCGAGATCGCTGCTCAGGAGCTCTCGCGGCTCACGCGGAGCGGAGGCGGGCTTCCGAATCGGGTCACTGCGCTCGCCTCACTTTCCGATCTCTATGTCGAGCTCGACCGACCCGCGGAGGCCCGGGACGCGGCGCTCATGGCCTGGATCGCCGATTCCAGCTCGGCCGGAAGCCCTCTTGCCCGAAGGCTCGAAGAGCGCGCAATGCCTTCGATCGCGGATCGAATCGATCGAGCGGAGGAATTGATTCGGGCGCGTCGCTTCGAAATGGCGGTCGACGAGCTAGCGGCGATCGACCCCGGCGAGGATCTCGAGCTTCGGCGCCAATGGCATCACGTGTACGGCATGGCGCTCTTTCGCACGCGCGTCCGGTATCTCGATGCGGCCCGCGTCCTGCACGAGTCGGCCTTGCTGGGCGGAGCCCACGAGGTCGAAGACGCGTTTCATTCCGCCCGGGCTCTGTCGCGCGCGGACAAGGATTCACGAGCGGTTCGTGCGTACCGGCGCTTCGCCGTCCGCTACCCGAGAAGCAAACGAGCTCCGGAGGCGCGCTTTCTCGCCGCGTGGCTGGAGATCCGACTCGGGCGCAGCAGCGGCGAGAAGCAGATGCAGCGTCTGGTGACGGGCAAGACCCAGGTGCGGGGCCGCTGGCGTCGTTCGGCGCTTTGGGAGCTTGGTTTTCGTGCTTTCGAGACCCAGCGCTACAGCCGAGCCGCCCGTGTTCGCCTGCAATACACTACGCTCGCCAGCAGCGCGATGGACCGGGCCCGCGGGCACTACTGGCTCGGCCGCGCCCTCGAGGCCAACGTCCGCGGAACGTCGAATCTCTTCGCGGCGCTCGTGGCGCGGGAACGTCCGGTGCGCGTCGTGAACGTCGGTTCCAGCGCGCAATACGGGGCGGTCCCGGATCAGGACGCGCCGGTCGACGAATCGTGTCC
>CBDUCC010000013.1:0-21682 GCA_965365555.1 uncultured Myxococcales bacterium
ACTTCACGACCTTCGAGTGGACGGAGGTGAACGGCGACGCTCGCTGGGCGGCTCGCGCCGGACTTCACACGGTGGAGCTCGACGGCCGCTTCTACCTGATGGGTGGCCGTACGCCGGTCGATCCGGCAACCCTGCCGTTCCCCATTCCAGGTGCGAGCGATTTCTGGGCCGATGTCTGGGTCAGCGACGACGAGGGGGTGACTTGGACGGAGATCCTCGCAAGCGACGCTCCCGGACACTGGGCGCCACGGGCGTACTTCCAGGCGGTGGTGAAGGGCGACTCCATGTACATCATGGGCGGCCAGGATTTCGGGATCATGAGCAACTTCTTCAGCGATGTCTGGTCGAGTAAAGACGGCGTCGCCTGGACGCAGCTCACATCCGATGCCGGTTGGGAAGGGCGCGCGGGTCTGCGGGCCGTGACGTTTCGAGACGAGATCTACATCTTCGGCGGCTCGCAGTTCGATGATGACGCGATCATCGGCCCGGACGGTCCAGCGCGCGTCTACTACAACGACGTCTGGAAGTCCGCCGATGGCGCGACCTGGGAAGAGGTCACGGCCGACGCCCCCTGGGAGCCACGCGCCGGCGCGGTCGTCGTGGTCAAGGACGACTTCATGTTCCTGCTCGGCGGGGAACGCGGGTTTCTTTGCGCCCCGCTACCCGATTGCGAGCTCCCCTACTTCAACGACGTTTGGCGTTCGCAAGACGGCGCCCAATGGGAGCTCGTCACCGACTCGGCAGGCTGGTCGCCTCGCCCCGGTCATCAGTGTGCCGTCATCTACGACCACATCGTCTGCTGGGGAGGTTTTGGACTGCCGGAGAACCCGATGGATGTTTGGGTGAGCCCCGATGGAGCCAGTTGGGAGCAGGTCAGCGATTCGCCCTGGAACGCGACGGGCACGGAGGACATCAAGTACGACTTCGAGGGTATCGCCGTGGGTGACGTCATCTACACCTTCGGAGGCGATCGGGAAACGTTCGACTTCGAGGATCCCGAAAACTACCTCCGCGTCGACAACGACGTCTGGAGCTACGCTCTTCCGGCACCCTAGCGCATGAGCGAGCATGCCAGCCTGCGAGGCGTCCTGAAGCGCAAACCGGTCCTCGGGTGGGCATTCTACGATTGGGCGAACTCCGCGTTTGCGACCACGGTGATGGCGGGGTTCTTCCCCGTCTACTACAGCGCGATCACCCAAGGCATCAGCGCAGAGGACTCGCAATTTTACTTCAACCTCGCCCTTGCCGCCGCGAGCATCCTAATCGCAGTGTCCGCACCCATTCTCGGCGCGGTGGCCGATCGGGGCGGGAGCCGAAAGAAGTTCCTCGTCTTCTTCGCCGGCCTCGGGATCCTCATGACCGCAGGTCTTGCCTGGGTCCATGCCGGCCATTGGTGGATGGGACTCGTCCTCTATGGCCTCGGCACTGTCGGCTTCTCGGGCGCCAATGTGTTCTACGACTCCATGCTCGTCGACGTGGCCGACGATAGCGAGCTCGACCTCGTTTCCGCTCTCGGCTACTCGTCTGGATACATCGGCGGCGGGCTTCTCTTTCTCATCAACGTGCTCATGGTCCAGAAGCCCGAGTGGTTCGGTCTCTCGGGTCCGGGCGAAGCGGTGAAAGCATCCTTTCTGAGTGTGTCCCTCTGGTGGGCGCTTTTCACGATTCCTTTGCTTCGGTGGGTCGATGAGACCCCCACGGAGGACAAGGCGCCCCCCGTGCGTGCCGTTCGCGAAGGCCTCACCCAGCTGGCCAAGACATTCAAGGAGCTCCGCGCTTTCAAGGTGCTCGTCCTATTCCTCGTCGCCTACTGGATCTACATCGATGGCGTGAACACGGTCATCAAGACGGCCGTGTTCTTCGGGGATCGGATACTCGGTCTGGATCAGGGGGCACTGATCACGGCCTTGCTGCTCACTCAGTTCGTCGCCTTTCCTGCGGCCCTTGCGTTCGGCGCCCTCGGACAGCGCATCGGTCCGAAGCCTTCGATTCTGATCGGCATCGCCGTTTACCTCGCGGCCATCGTATACGCTTGGCGCTTTCTCACCGATGAAGGTGACTTCTATGCGCTCGCTGTCGCGATCGGCCTCGTGCAAGGTGGCGTCCAAAGTCTCTCTCGCTCGCTCTACGCTCGGCTCATACCGCCCTCGAAAACGGCGGAGTTCTTCGGGTTCTTCAACATGGTCGGTAAGTTCGCCACCATATTTGGGCCGCTCCTGATCGCCTTCACGCCGAAGCTCATTCCTGGCGCGGCAGAACGAGATGGCATCTTCTCGCTCTCCGTACTGTTCGTCGTAGGAGGCTTTCTCCTGAGCCGGGTCGACGTGGAAGAAGGGATTGCCGTCGCCCGCGCGTTCGACGAATGAGCGGTAATCATGACTTGATTCCTCGATTCGGGTCCAACCAGCCCGCCACGACCCGGCACGACGAAAACATCCACGGTGCGATCAAACTCTTTGACTAGGTCTGCGTGTTGTGCCGTGCTTCGATCGCCGGCGGAATCGCCGAAGGGTCCTGGTCGATCATCTCACGTAGGTCGATTTCGATCCCGCGCGAGATTGTGGTGATGGGCACGTCGTTTGGGGTGCCTTCGAACGGATTCTCGGTGACACGACCAATGCGTTCCATCGTGTGGAAGACCCACATCACCAGCACGCTGAACGGGATGCTCAGCCAGACGAAGTACTCCCCAATTCGTGGGAAGGCTTCGGCCACCTTGTGGCCCATCGCGTCGAACTCCGTCATCACGCCGAATGGAAGCAAGATGATGAAGATCCAGAGGAAGGTCTGATTGAGCGTTGCGTACTGACGCGGGTACGGAAAGTTCTTGATGCGCTCGCTCTTACCCTGAAGCGCCACCAACTCGTCGAGCATCTTCTGAAGCTCTACGTGTCGGAAGTCGTCGACGAGGTTCTCCTCGCGAAGCTCCCGGAGCCGCCTGGATTGGATCGCCAGAAGTTGCGTCGCCTTGTTCGACTTCTTGAGTAGGTACGCGAGCTCGTCTTCGCAAAGGTTCTCGGCGAGCTCCTCCTCGAGCGGGATGCGGTGCTCACGCACCCCGATCGCTTCGGCCCACTCCTTGTTCGTGGCGGCGTCGAGCTGTACCTCCCAGGGCCTAGGCTGCCGCATCGCATGCCGGAACGCCGTCAGCCATGCCACGTGTCGGCCAACGAGCTCCGAGTGAATCGCTTGAAGCTCCTCCGCCGACCGTTTCCGCTCACAAAAGGTGTTCGTGATGAAGTCCTTGACCGCAAATCCCCAGGCCCTCGAGGCATTGACGACACCGCCCCAGATCTTTCGTGCCTCCCAGGTGCGGTCGTAGCTGGCGTTATTCTGAAAGCTCAAGATGAATGCGACCGCGGTACCCACCACGGCGATCGGAAGCCAAGGCAAATGGAGCCACTTCTGGCCTAAGAGTTCGTAGGCGATGACTGGAATGGCTGCGATGACCGTGAGCAAGAGCGTGTCCTTGCGGGTCCAGGCCGCCATGTCCCTCGCCGAGTATTTGGGCTTCGTGTACATGAGTGGCCCGATTATCGACGGGAATGGCCGGGCGTCTAGGCCCATCGTCGGTGCGGTCCGCTCACATTCGTTGCCAACTCAATCGGTCAGTCGAACGCGACTCTTCGCGACAGCGGAAGGTCGGTCGGCGAGAGCAGCCCGGGGTTCGCCGCACAGACGAACGGGATCGCATGGATCGCCTTGGTCCCCGTGGCCCAGGTGCCGAGCAGATGGTCATCGGCGTAGATCTCGTGAGTGATCCGACTTCCTGGAACGCCCCGGACATCGACCTCGATCCAGCCCTGGCTCGGACCCTCCGCAAGCCACGATTCACGCACGTACTCGGGCCCGAGAAGGAACCGAAGCTCGATCGTGGCCACCGGCACGCCGGCAAGCGTGGTGGAAGCCTTCAGAAGAAGCCCGGCCATCGTCCCTTGCTTCACCGAGATCTTGTCCTCGTAGTCCTTCGTCGCAGGCTCGAACTCGTAGCTGAAGTCCGTACCGTCGTGTGGCAGCCCCAGCTCCTCGCAGAGCAAGTCCGTGACCTGATGAAGGCTCCGCGCGAAGATGCCATAGGCTCCACGCGCGCCGCTTGCGAGCTCTTCTTCGGTTTTTCCGAATCCAAACATCCGCAAGAATACCTCGCTGAGCGTCGACTGGGGTTCGCAAGTCTTGATGTAGATTGAGTCGACCTCGGTGCAGATCGATGACCCGAGAAGGGCAAGCTCGTAGCTCAGGCCCGGATTCAATCCCGTTCCGTAGAGCGACGATTGTCCCTTTTCGCAGGCCTCGAGGACGGCGGGAAAGCTCTTTCGTTTCTTCGGATTCCATCCGGCAATGATACTGATCACGTTCTTGCCACTCGCCAGGATGGGAATGATTTCGTCGTAGCGCTCCGTAGGTGGGTTGTAGAGTACGCAGTCCGCCTCGAGCGAGAGGATCGCCTCCAGATCGTTCGTTGCGAGGATCCCGAGCGGCTCGATCCCCGCGATCGTGCCTGCGTCGACGCCGGCCTTTTCTTCGTGGTGAACGAATGCACCGACCAGCTCGAGCGAGGGAGACTTGGCGATCGTCCGGATCTGATGTCGGGCGATCTCGCCGGTGTACCATTGAATGACTTTGAGCTTGGTGCTTGGCGCCATCAGGCAACTATGACGCGAGATCGAAGCGTCGACAGTAGCCTTCAAAACGCTCCCGAATCGCGTCCGGGTTCAGGCCGAAGCCCTCGGCGGCATGAATGTGCTTGGGGCCCCGATTTCTGGCCTTTTCTGCGAGAAAAGCGCGCATCGCCAGGCGGGCTTCGATGCCCAGCTCGAGCCCCAGCGTTTCGTATGCCCGGGCGATGGTACCGACCGCGTCCCGGCTGAGGTCGGGCGCGCGAACGTGTGCGACTCGACCTTCGCCGAGCCGGTCGACCGTCCGCACGGCGGGCTCCAAGAGCCGCATCATGTAGCTCTCCGAGAGCTCTCGCCCAAGAGCATGCGCTTCGACATCGTTGCTGAAGACCGACCGTGCGTGCGCATGGAGGCTACAGATGGAGCTCAAGGTCTCGACCGGATCGCGATGGATGAAGAGGAAGCGCGCGTTCGGGTGGACCTTCAGTATCGCGTCCACGAAGAAGGTGTGCGTCGGGTCCTTCAATACGAGTCGCTTGCCGCCCGGCCGTTGATGAAGTGCGAGCTGCAGTTGCCGCCGATGGTGCCTATAGGCAAGCGTCGCATCCTGTTCAAGCAACCAGTCGACATACCCAGGGATTCGATACTGCACGTTCAGCTGAGGTGTTCGAAATACGTTGGTAAACATCCCCCGGCACTCGTCGGTCTGGTACGCGTCCATCGGATGAATCGCCTTGATGCTCGGCGAGATCAGGTCCGCAAGCATGAGCGAGCGGGAAAGCGAACGCTGGGCGCGGCGCGGTCCTTCGACCGACGGCGACGGATCAAAGCTCTCCCAATGTGGGAGCGTACGGTTCTCTGGGTCCTGTCCGAGTAGACGGTGCAGTACCGTCGTGCCGCTCCGAAACAGCCCGAGGACGAAGATCGGAGGCGGAAGCTCGGTCTCTTCGATCCTCGGGTCTTCCCGCAGTGCCTGCTCGACCCGAAGGTGCGTTCCGGCCATCCGAGTGCAGTCGATCCATGCGGCGATCTTGCCGATGAAGCTGAGGTTGGCCTCCTGGTTGAGCGCGCGCGTGAACACGTCGAGCGCTTGGCGAGTATCTGCGCTCGGTTCTCCGGCATCACGGTTGAGGCGCATCGCCCGGCTCCACCAGATCTCCGAGCTCGGGCGCCCCACCGGCTCGAGCGAGCCTCCGAGCGCGTTGATCGCCCGGATCCACCACGCATGTGCGTCGCGCGCACGAGTGAACTGGGGGACGAGCCTCTGCGGTGCCGGTCGCGCTTGAATCGCATTCGGCAGCCTGAGCTCGAGGCCCACCGGTACGGGCGGATGCGTAGATTCACGGCTCATCGGAGTTGAGAGCCACGAAACCACGGTTCGGGCCATCCACGTAGTTTTCGACGCTTCGGGATCGGGCTCACGTGACCAAAAGCCACTTCAGGCGTACAATCTGCGCCATGCGACCTGGCGTCAAAGCGTCGTGTGCCGTCCTGATTGCGGCCGTGAGCATCGTGACTTCCGGCGCTTCCGCGGATGCAGCGCGCGGCGAGGGTGTCTCAGTCACGATCCAGACACTCGGCGGTGCGGCTCGATACCCGGTGCTGACGAGCGGTCAGGTCGTGATCATCAATGCGCAGCGATTCGTCGTGACGCGCGAGCCATTGCCCCTGGGCACCGTCTCCAAGGCCCCCCCCGAGCCCAAAGTGCTGGGCGATGAAGGCGAGCGCCCGGCGGCTCCGAGCGCGAACGCGATTTGGGTTCCGGGCCATTGGGCTCATGGTCCGTCGGGGCTCGCTTGGATCGCAGGGCAGTACGTCGCTTCCCGTCGTGGCTACGTATTCGTGCCACCGCGTTGGGCAGAGCTCGATGGGCAGCACCTCTACTTCACGGGCTTCTACGTTCCGTACGGCGTCTATGTTCGCAGTCACTTCAACCGCTACTACTTCAGCGGAACACCGAAGAACGCGACCGTGAGCAACAGGGGCCCGTACTGGCCGGTGGGCGCGCCGACGCGAGCGAACCGCCCGGTCACCGGCGCGCGCGATCCGTACTGGCCCATCGGCGCTCGCCGCTAGGTGAGTCCGGCGAGCGGGCCTTGGCTGTACTGTGGGACGCCGAACGTGTTCACGGGCTTGCCCATTGCGTGCGTGAGCGACACGAGCAGCTTCCCGTGCGGTTCGCCCCCGGCTTCGATGTGCTGGCCGGTGCGGAAGTAGCCTCCGCAACTGCCGGCGAGCATGAAGGGAATGTCGCGTCGAGTGTGCGTGTTGCCTTTGCCGAGCTCGTTCACCCAGACCACCACCGTGTTGTCGAGGAGCGTGTTCTCGCCCTCTTGGATCCCATCCATCAAGCCAAGCAGATAGGCGAACTGCTCCGAGTACCACTTGTTGATTTCGAGGAGGTCTGCTTGAGAGTCGGCGTTGTCGTCGCCGTAGTGCGAGAGGCCGTGATGCCCTTCATTGAGCCGCTGCGGCACCCAGTTGAAGCGCACGTTGCTCACCGATCGTGACCACTGAAGCGATGCCACACGGGTGAAGTCGCAGGCCAAGGCCATCACGAGCATGTCCATCTGTGCGCGTCCCGTGGTTGGATACATGTCGTTCTGCTCGTAGCTGTTGCCAGGCAGATCGGGTGAGGGGACGGTGCATGCCTCCCCAAACGCGCTGTTCACCTCGAGGCGCCTCTCGAGATCGCGGATCGACTGAAGATGCTTATCCAGCTTCTGCTTGTCTTCATAGCCGAGGCGCTGCTGAAAGGCGGCGTGGTCCTCCATCACCGCGTCGAGCACACTCTTGCGGCGTCGCTGAACGAGCTGCAGGGCAAACGGATCGGAGTCGAGGTCGCTGAAGAAGTCGATGAAGTTCTCGTTCGGATCCTCGCGTGGCGGCACTGGTTTGTCCGGCGCCGAGTACGACATGCGCGACCACACCGTGGAGCTCCGAACCTGCACGCCGAGCTCGAGCGACTTGAACTTGGTCACGACTTCCTTCTGGATCTCGTTCGCGATGTACTGGTCGACCGACTGGCCACCGCCCCATCCAACGTATTTCGGATCTGCGCCATCGCAGTTTCCTTCGCAGAACAGGGTGCCCTGTAGAATCTCGGCGTTGGTGAGCAGACACGCCATGCCGGTTTGATGACCGTCGCCGATGGAATCGTATGCAACATCCTGATCAACGCCGTCGACGAAGATCAGCTTCTGTGAGAATGGGGCGAGCGACGCATGAAGCGGATGGTTGCTGAGGTCCATGTTGGAGGGCGGGCTCCAGATGTCCTGTCGAGTTCCGTTGGCTGAGAACCAGAAGACGATTCGCTTCGGCGCGGTACCCGCCTGTGCGGCGAGCTTTCGCGGCATCATCGCCTCCAGCATCGGCAACCCGATGGCAACGGTCCCTCCGTAGATCGTGCCCTTGAGCATGGCGCGGCGATTGAGCTTCTTCACTGCGCACCTCCCATCTCGTCTGTCGCTGCTATTACCGCTCGTCGGTACAAAAATGCGTTGGTTTGGGTCAGCCCCACCAGCAGCTCTTTGATGTCGTACCCAGAAGCCGCGAACGTTTCCACGAGCTGATCCATGCTGCAGCGGTCCTCCGGAGTGACGGTGCGGTTGTAGCCGAATCGGAACCATTGCGACGCGACGCACTCTCGGACCTGCTCGCTTTCGGCCAGCGCCTCCGCGAGCTCGACGGCTCCGTCGTACGTCCCATCGATGTCGTCCGTCAGAACCACGTCTCCGACCGCGTCGATTGGCTTGCCGTTTTGTTCATCGCGCCACTGACCCACGCCGTCGTAGTGCTCGAAGATGAAACCGATCGGGTTCATCAGAGAGTGGCAGCCAGCACAGGACGGGTTCGCCCCAATCTCCTCGAACTGCTCCTTTGTCGTCTTGTTCGGGTCCAGGTCGGGCGGCTCGATCACCAGGTCGTTCGGCGGAAGCGGCAGTGTGTCGCACATCAGTTGCTCGCGGACAAACTTCCCTCGGAAGACCGGCGAGCTCTGATTGAGGTTGGCATGCGTCGCCATCAGCCCAGCGGTGCTAAGCAGCCCTGCGCGCCGCTCGGGGTCGAGCTGGACGCGCTGGAACTCGTTCCCCGACACGGTGTCGAGCACGTCGTCGCCATAGAAAACTGCCAGCTCCTCGTTCATGAAGCTGAAGTTCGCCGTCAGCAGGGTGTCGAGGCTCCCGTCACCCTCGAGGATCACGTGCTCGATGAGGCGCTCGATCTCCTCTTTCCAGAGCGAGCGGAGGGAGCCTCTGAAATCGGGGTAGACGCTGGTATCCTTGGTCACGCTGTCGAGATGCCCGAGCTGGAGCCACTGGGTGTGAAAGTTTCGGATCAGGTCGCGCGCCTTTTCGTCGTCGACCATGCGCCGGGCCTGATTCTCGATCTGCTCCTTGGTACGGAGCGCATCCGCAGCGGCCGCCGCGAAGAGCTCATCGTCGGGCATCGTGTTCCAGAGCATGTAAGAGAGCTTCGTGGCCATCTCCCAGCTCGTGAACGGAACGATATCGCCCTCGATCGGAGTCTCGTCTCCGAGCTCGGCTCGATAGAGGAACGACGGTGATTGGAGCACGGCTTCAATCACCATTTGAATGCCGTCTTCGAAACGACCGAGGTCCGGGTCGTTCAGGGCGCCATCGAAGAGACTCTTGTAGCGATTCGCTTCCGAGAGTGTCAGCGGCCGGCGGAATGCACGCATGCCGAAGTCGTCGATGAACTGCGTTGCGCAGCTGTCCGCGCCATCGAGCTCCGGACTGCAGTCGGGAATCAGAGCATCGACATTCTGCACCGCTCGCGCTCCCACGTCTTCGGCGACCTTCATGTATTGCTCGATCAGGAGGTCGCTCGTCGTGAGTGCAGCCGCTTGGTTGCTGAAGCCGGCGACCTCTTCTTCCGGCGGCAGGACGTCCGCAGGGTGGGTGGTGTCGCCGAGCAGGTCGCGGACGGTGTTGTTGTACTCGAACCGGGTCAGCCGCCGAATCGGGGTATCGACCACGCAAAGGCTCTTCGCGATGTTGTCGTTAACCACCTCCTCGCCTCCACCGCCACGCGGTCCAGATCCGATCGAACCCGTGCAACCGGCGAGAGCCAGCGAGCAGATGAGAGCTGCAGGATTAATCCATGGGGGTCGCATACTTCGAGCTCCTCGAGAAGAGAAGCTTCAAGATAAACCCTAAAGGGTGAGCTTGCATGACATTTATTTCGTGAGCTGACACACAAAAGAATGGGCGGCCCTCATGGAAGGCCGCCCGGGTGGTCGTGCGCTCGCTCGTCGTTCGGACGCGCGTCTAGAGGAACATGTGCCACTGCAAGACGAACGAATTCCCCTTGCGGCTCTGGACCTGGCCGCTCTCGTCAAAGATCGGTCGGTTTCGATATTCGAGGGTGACCTTGGCGTTGTGGCGGTGGATGAACATGTTCATGCCAACGCCGATGTGGTGCATTCCTGCCTGTAGGCCTTGGAAGCTCGCTCCGTGGTAGTTGACGTAGGGCTGAAACTTGATCTCCTGGCCGACGTGGCCTGGCATCAGGATTCCGAGCTCGGTGTAGACGTGGTGTCCCGTACCGATGGTCGGGTACTGGTTGCCGCGGCCGCTGCCGGGCGAGGGAATTCCAGAACCCCCGTCCCCCGGATTCATGATGCCGACGTATCGGAGCGCGTCGGGACCGAAGTCCTGGTACTGGTAGACACCGTACCAGGTGGTGGCTCCACCGTCGTCGCCACCAAACGGAAGGTCGAGGAACAGGTCGCCCGCAGCGATGACCAGCGTTCGCGCCTTCGACGAGATCGGTTCACCCGTACCCGGATCGGTCTCCCCGTACTGAACTGCCCAGGGATGGACATAGCCGCCGAGGCCGAGATTGAAAACCCTCTTCGCGCCGATGTACGTGCCCACCGTATACGGCAACACGTTCGACTCCTGATCGAAGAACTGAAACTGGAAGTAGCCGGTGTAGGCCCAAGCGTTGGTGTTGCGGTAGTTCGAGACCTGCGCGGGCCCCGGCGGAGTTCCAGGCCCAAGGACGGGGGTATCGACATCGTAGGGAGTGAACGGCCTCGTCGCGGCTACGCGGTAGTCGAAGAGTCCGAGCTTCCCTTTTGCGTAGATCCCTAGCTGGCGCGCAAACTGATCTTCCCGTTCGATGAGCGGCCAGTTCATGATCGGCGCGTCGAGGCTCATGAACGTGATCGTGCTCGCGTTGGTACCGCGTGAGATGCCATTCCAGTAGAGCAGGCCGCCACCGAGATAGAATGCCTTGTTCTTGCTGACCTGGAACTCCACCCATGCGTCGTGGAAGAACAACTGGGGCTTCCGGGCGTTCCGGAACGTCTGGTTGTTGATGCCGAAGTGCATGAGGATGAACGTGCGCGGAAAGATCTGACCGAATGCCAGAAACCGCGCCCGGCGGAGCCCAACGTCGCCGTACCAGGGATTCGAGTCTCCTTGCACCGTCGTTCCTGGGTTGAGCTGCATGGCTCGCGTCCCCACCTGGAGCCACATGGCCAAACGGAAGTAGAGGGTACCGTCGTCGTTCAGGCTGAACTGGAGCTTCTTGGCCTGTCCGTCCGAAGCGACGAGACCAATCCCAGTCCCCGGAACGGGCTGGGGCTCGGGCGCCATCTTTCGACCCATCAGCTCCATTTGGCGCTTGGCTTCCTGTAGGTCGGCCTCCGCCTCTCGGATCGCGGCCTCGGCCGCGGCGAGCTCCGCCTGCGTCACGATGCCGTCGTCCGCTTGGCCAAGCTCCACCGCGGGTGCCGGCCCGGGCAGCGTCATGCTGGCTGCCGGCGTCACCGGCTCGACGGCCTCATCCGCGTCGTCGATGGCGGTTTCGCCCGGGTCCGTCCCTTTCTCCTCGGCCCACGCCGTGGCGGGAGCGATTCCCATCGTTGCGATGCAAGCCAGGGCCATGAGCCAGGCACACCTCACCTGTAACGGCGCGCAGCCGCCTTCCCATTTCTGCCTCATCACACCTCTCCTGTCCTTCTTCGACCGAGCGGCTAGTGCGCCGCGGTCGGTCCCGACGAGCCCGCAGGTACGCGGATGTGCTCGACCAACTCCTGTACTTCTTTCGGGGTTTCCGGCGTAAAGCGGCTGACGACGAAGGCGACGGCGAAGTTGATCAACATGCCGACCGCGCCGATGCCTTCTGGCGAGATGCCGAACCAATACTGGTCGGGCGTGCCGCCCATGAACTTGAAGTAGATGATGTAGGACGCCGTGAAGATGATCCCGACGAGCATACCGGAGACCACGCCTTCTCGGTTCGCCCGCTTGACGAACACTCCCAGGATGATCGCAGGGAAGAACGATGAACATGCGAGACCGAAGGCGAATGCCACGACTTGCGCGACGAACCCCGGCGGATTGATGCCGAAGTAGCCCGCGATCATGACCGCAAACGCCGCCGCCACACGGGCTGCCATCAGTTCCTGCTTCTCCGTAATCTGAGGGGCGAACACGCGCTTCAAGAGGTCATGGCTGATCGACGTGCTGACGACCAAGAGCAGGCCTGCCGCGGTCGACAATGCAGCCGCAAGGCCACCCGCCGCGACGAGAGCGATGACCCATGCCGGAAGACCGGCGATCTCCGGGTTGGCGAGCACGATGATGTCTCGGTCGACGTAGAGCTCGTTCTTACTTTCCGGGTTCGAGTTGCTGACGAGACGCTCGCCGTGAGTGCCGCGTTCGTTCGTGAACGTGGGCTTCCCGGCGAGTGCTGCGCCCGCAACGTACTGCACCTTTCCATCATCATTCTTGTCGACCCACGCGAGTAAGCCGGTGTCTTCCCAGGTCTTGAACCACTGGGGGATCGACTTCTCTCCCTCGACGGTCTCGTAGCTGGCCTCGCTCACGGTCTGGATCAGGTTGGTACGAGCGAACGCCGCGACAGCCGGGGCGGTCGTGTAGAGAATCGCGATGAAAAGAAGTGCCCAGCCTGCGCTGATGCGTGCGTCGCGAACCTTCGGAACCGTGTAGAACCTCACGATGACGTGCGGGAGGCCTGCTGTCCCCGCCATCAGCGCGCCGGTGATGCAAAGAACGTCCAGCGTCGATTTCTTTCCGGAGGTGTACTCCGCGAACCCGAGCTCGGTATTGAGTTGATTGAGCTTCTCGAGCAATCTCACGGATTCCCCGTTTGCGACCTGCGAGCCGATCGCACCTCCGAGCGATCCGCCGAATCCGATCTGGGGGATCAGATGATCGGTCAGGAGGATGCTGATGAAGATTGCCGGGACGAGATACGCAAAGATCAGGACACAATACTGCGCAGCCTGGGTGTATGTGATTCCCTTCATGCCGCCGAGAACCGCATAGAAGAACACGATCGCCATGCCGATGACGACGCCGGTATTGATGTCTACCTCGAGGAAGCGGCTGAAGACGACGCCGACGCCGCGCATCTGACCTGCAACGTAGGTGAAGGAAACGAAGATCGCGCAGATGACCGCGACGATTCGCGCCGTGTTCGAGTAGTATCGATCTCCGACGAAGTCCGGGACCGTGAACTTTCCGAATTTCCGCAGATAGGGCGCCAACAGCAAAGCCAAAAGCACATAGCCGCCGGTCCACCCCATGAGGTACACGGCTCCGTCGTACCCCATGAACGAGATGAGACCCGCCATGCTGATGAACGACGCCGCGCTCATCCAGTCGGCGCCGGTTGCCATGCCGTTGATGACCGGGTGGACACCGCCGCCAGCGATGTAGAAGTCTTTGGTGCTACCAGCGCGCGACCAGATCGCGATGCCGATGTAGAGCGCGAAGGTCGCGCCCACGATGATGAATGTCCAAGTCTTTACGTCCATGATCCTCTCCCTCTTTGACTCGAACGATCAATCCTCGTGGACGTCGAACTCTTCATCGAGCCTGTTCATCAGACGCGAGTAGATGAAAATGAGCGCGACGAATACGTAGATGGATCCCTGTTGCGCGAACCAGAATCCGACCTTGAAACCGGTACCCGGTATCGTGAACTCGTTGAGCGAATCCACCCAGAGGATGCCCGCGCCGAACGAAACGACCCACCAAACGGTGAGAAGAATCAGCAGTAGGCGCAGGTTCCTTGCCCAATAGCGCTGGGCGTTGCCGTTGTCGTTGTTGCTCATCTCGTTTCCCGTTTCTCCGCCGCTGGCGGCTCACTTGGTCTGCTTCAGCAGTTCCTCGACCACGGTCGGGTCGGCGAGGGTTGAAATGTCTCCGAGTTGGTCTGCCTCGTTGGACGCGATCTTTCTCAGGATGCGGCGCATGATCTTTCCGGACCGCGTCTTCGGGAGACCGCTCACGACACGGATCTCGTCCGGCGTGGCTATCGGGCCGATCGCCTGCCGAACCTGCTCCTTCAGGGCGCCTTGAAGCTCGTTCGGATCCCAACCTTCGCCTGCGATGGGCACGACGAACGCGAAGATGCCTTGGCCCTTGATCTCGTGCGGGCAGGGCACGACCGCCGCTTCCGCGACCGCTTGGTGTGCCACGAGCGCGCTTTCGACTTCGGCGGTCCCGAGCCGGTGCCCCGATACGTTGATCACGTCATCCACACGCCCGGTGATCCAGTAGTACCCGTCTTCATCGCGGCGGCAGCCGTCCCCGGTGAAGTAGTACGGGGGGTACTGCGAGAAGTAGGTCTCGAGGAAACGCTTGTGGTTTCCGTGGATCGTGCGTGCCTGTCCGGGCCATGGGTGCTTGATGCAGAGGTACCCACTGACGTCATTTCCCTCGATGATCTTGCCATTCTGGTCGACGAGAATCGGCTCGATTCCAAAGAGCGGAAACGTCGCCGAGCCCGGCTTCGTGGGCGTAGCGTGCGGAAGGGGACTGATCAGGATTCCGCCGGTCTCCGTCTGCCACCAGGTATCGACGATCGGAAGCTTTCCGTCGCCAACGACCTCGCTGTACCACTTCCAAACCTCGGGATTGATCGGCTCCCCGACTGTGCCCAGCACTCGTAGCGACTTCCTGCTCGAGCCCTTGACCGGCTCCGAGCCCTCCCGCATGAGGGCCCGGAGCGCGGTGGGCGAGGTGTAGAGCGTCGTCGCGCCGATGTCGTCGACGACGTTCCAGTACCTGCTTGCGTCGGGGTATGTCGGTACCGATTCGAACATGACGGTGGTGACGCCGTTCGCGAGCGGTCCGTAGATGATGTAGCTGTGTCCGGTGATCCAACCGATGTCCGCGGCACAGAAGTGGATGTCGTCGTCATTGATGTCGAAGACGTACTTGAAGCTGGACGCTGCGTACGTGAGGTAGCCGCCCGTCGTGTGTACGAGACCCTTCGGCTGACCGGTCGAGCCTGACGTGTACAGAATGAAGAGCGGATCCTCGGCGGCCATCCATTCCGACGGACAGGTGATCCGTTGCTCGGCGGCGACCTCGTGAAACCAGAGATCACGGCCTTGCTCCATCTTGGTTTCGGCGTCGGTGCGCTGGACGACCAGCACCTTCTCGACCACGCGGAGCCCCTCGACGGCGTCGTCCGTGATTCGCTTCAGCGGAATCCGCTTCGATCCGCGAAGCCCCTCGTTGGCCGTGACGACGACTTTTGCGTCCGCGTCGATGATCCGGTCGCGAAGTGCGTCCGCACTGAAGCCACCGAACACGATCGAATGAACCGCCCCGATGCGAGCGCAGGCCAGCATCGTATAAGCGAGCTCCGGGATCATCGGAAGATAGATACAGACGCGGTCGCCTTTGCGAACACCGAGGGATCGGAGGGCATTGGCCACACGACCCACCTGGGTCTTCAGCTCTCCGAACGAGATGTGCTGGTACTCGCCAGGCTCGTCCGCCACGAAGATGATGGCGGTTTTGTCGGGGTTCCGCGCGACGTGCCGGTCGACGCAGTTCACCGCGGCGTTGAGTCGCCCACCACCGAACCAAACGAACTCGCCTGGTCCGTGCTCTTCGAAGACGCTGTGCGGTTCATAGAACCAGTGAAGCTCTCGGCTCTGGGCTTTCCAGTAGTCGAGGTTGTCGGTGAGGCTGTAGTGATAGAGGGCTTGGTAGTCCTCCATGCTGCGAATGTGTCGACGCGTGTCGAGAGTCGGTTGTGTGAGTGTCATCGGTCCACCTTACACAGGGGTCAGCTCCAACCTACGCAAGACACGTACCAATCCGGCGCGACGCGAAAGGATTGGGGAACCTCGGTAACGCGTCGCAGCAAGCGTTACGTTTCGTAGCAAGCCGCAGCGCGTCGAATCGTTACGGAAACACCCAACTCACCTATTCGGGTGGCTGCGAATCGCGACGCGGGATGCCCATCCGCTGACGTCGTTCCCAGAGGGTCTTGCGGCTGATGCCCAAACGCTTCGCGAGCTCGGTTTCGCTGAGCTCGTGCTGGTGGGAAAGGACGAAGCGACGGAGGTAGGCTTCCAGAGACGAATCGTCGTGGGTCGGGGGCGAGCTCTCCGATGCCCGGGGCTCCGGCGCTGGAAGGCCGAGAAGCTCCTTCGTAATCGAGCCCGATTCGTGGAGAATCACAGCACGTTCGACGGCATGCTGAAGCTCCCGAACGTTGCCCGGCCACTTGTAGCTCCGCATCGAATCGATTGCGCCTGGGTCGAATTCGAGCGCAGGTCGCCCGAGCTTCGCGGTCGCGCGCGCCAAGAAGACCTTGGCCAGCGGGAGGATGTCGCCGGCGCGCTCGCAGAGTGGAGCGAGCTTGATTTCCACTACCTTCAGTCGGAAGTAGAGATCGGCGCGAAACTCGTCCCGTTCGACGAGCCTCGGCAAATCTCGATGCGTGGCGGCGATCAGGCGAATGTCGACCCGCTCGGCTTTCGTCGCACCGACACGTCGGACCTCGCGCTGCTGCAGCATCCGCAACAACCTCGCCTGCGCCGCGGACGGAAGCTCTCCGATCTCGTCGAGGAAGAGGGTCCCCCCGTTGGCCGCATGAACCAGCCCCTCACGCCGGGTCTGCGCCCCGGTGAAGGCGCCCTTCTCGTGACCGAACAACTCGGACTCGAGTAGGGTGTCGGGAATCGACGCGCAGTTGACCGGTACGAACGCGCCCACACGGCCGCTCTGGTTGTGCACCGCCCGGGCGATCAACTCCTTGCCCGTACCGGACTCACCGAGGATCAGCACCGTGGCCCCAGTAGGGGCGACCTTGCGGGCCCAGCGAAGCGCCTCCTGCATTGGACTCGATTCGGCTGCTACGATTTCGTACGGGTCCGCCCCCGCTGCGGCGTTGGACCCGTTCAGAGAACGATGTCGAAGCACTCGGTCGACGGCCGCGCTCAACGCCTCGGGCTCGAACGGCTTGGAAAGGTAATCCGCCGCGCCGCGCTTCATCGCATCGACGGCGGCGCTCACCGAACCGTAGGCCGTCATTACGATGACGGGTACGGTGCCGACTCGCTCAATCAACACGTCGCCCGTCTCTCCCGTGAGCCGTACGTCGGTGATCACCAGATCGAACGACTCCGGTCGCTCGACCTCGGCTTCGGAAACGCTGGCAACGTCGACCACGTCGTGCCCATCCCGCGTCAGGATCCTCTTGATCTCTGCGCGGATCACTCGCTCATCCTCGACTAGAAGGACCCTCGCCACCCTCGATTAGTACCAAAGGACTGAGGATCCCTTCAATCCCTCAATTTTCGTACGCTTGGAGCGTGATCGTGAAGCGGCTTCCGCCCTCTTTGCGAGGTTGGTAAGTCAGCGAGCCACCGAAGCGCTCCACGATTTGGCGCGACACCGACAGCCCGAGTCCGGTGCCCTGACCGTCGGGCTTCGTGGTGAAGAACGGCTCGAAAACGCGTCCGGTCAGCTCCTCGGGAACCCCGGGCCCTTCGTCGTCCACCTCGATCTTCACGGTTCCGTGTACTGCACAGGTGCGCACGTACACCGTGGCGTCGCGCGGCGACGCCTGCCGGGCGTTGTTGAGGAGATTCACGATCACCTGGGTGAGGCCATCGGGCGTCGCCATCGCCGGTGAGTCGGTCGAGAGGTCCAGCTCGATCGCACAGCCCTCGGTTTCGAGCTTCGCGAGCTCTGCCGCGCTTCGGACCACACTCGCGACCGGAATGGCCTGAAGCTCCACCGTGGCTTCGTCGCGACGGCTGAACGTGAGGAGACTCTGAACGATGCCGTGAATGCGCTTCGCCTCGTCCACGATGATGCCAAGCCGTTCGCCTGCGTCTTCGGCATTCGGGTCGGCCGCCAGATTCTTAGCGACCATCAGGATTCCGGTCAGCGGGTTGCCCACCTCGTGGGCGACACCGGAGGCCAGAGTGCCGATCGAGGAGAGACGGTCCTTGTGGGCGACGTGTCGTTCGAGCTGCCTCAGTTCGGTGATGTCTTCGACGACGAACGCGCGACCTTCTTCGGACTCTCCTGGGATGACCGCGGTCTGTGCTCGCAGCTCCATCTTCTGATCCCCCACCTCGTACTCACGCTCGATGACCGATCCCGATGGTTGGCGCGATAGCTCATTGAACAACCGCTGCCAGGGGCTCGGGATGTCACCCATCGGATTGCCGCAGATGTCGTCCTCGCTCAGCCCGGACATGCGCTCCAGCTGTGCATTCCAAACTACGACGTCTTGGTGATCGTCGATGGTGCAAACGCCGACCGGGAGCTCCGACATCAATTGCGAAAGGTACCGGCGAGCCGCATGGGCCGGCGAAGTCCTCGGCTCGGGCTCGAGCGAGTCGAGCTCTCGGAAGGCGCGGAGACGCTCGGCGAGCGCGTTCGCACGAACGGGTCGCCCGCCCTGGACGTAGGTCCGCGCCGCGAGGGGTCCGATTCGCTCGCTCAGGCGACCTTCGAGCTCCGTGATCAACCGAAGTAGCTCGGCGCGATCCCGAGGCGGCCACAAGACATCGGCCGCTGCTGCCGCTTCGTAAATCTCGTCGATCGCCATTCGCTTACCCACATAGGACGTCAGTCGTTCGAGGAGCGCTTGCGCGGAATCCGGAACTTGAAGCAAACGCGTCACACGGGGCTCACGGCAGGCTTCGGCCGCATTCTTCTCCTCCGGCGAACGCGTGGTCAAAAGTGACATGCCGACGAAAACGAAGGCGTGTGCGGTGAAGCTCAGCCAAATGGTGGGACCTCGCGCGGTGGCATCACTGAAGCCGAAGATCCCGTACAATCGGGATACGTCGACCTGAACGCCGAACAGAGGGGTCGCGGTCAGAACTGCCCACGATGCAGCGCCGACGATCAGACCCCAGAGCACTCCCTCGCGGGTCGCACGACGCCAGAAGAGCGCTCCGAGTAGGCCCGGAAGCAAGTGCGTGACCGCGAGAAACGACGCTAGGCCGAGGGCCACCAACGAGCGAGTTCGTGGAAGGGTGAAGTGAATGAGGAGCCCTGCGATGATCACGCCGATGATCGTCGTACGCCGGAACACCGCCCAGCGCGTGAGCAGGGACTGGGTGGTCGGCAGCAGCAAGGGCGGAACCAGGTAGTTCGCCACCATCCCGCTCAACGCGATCGAGGACACGAGAATCATCGCACTCGCCGCCGAGACCGCACCGAGGAAGGCGACGACCTGAAGGGTGGGAGAGCTCTGCACCGCCAGCAGCACGTAAACGTCGGGGCGAACGGTCGCGCCGGCGAGCTCTCGACCTGCCCAGTAGAGGACCGGCACGGGGAGATTGATCGCGAAGAGATAGAGCGGAAGGGCCCAGCGGGCGGTCTCTAAGCTGCCGGGACCTGGACGTTGCACGAAAGCGACGAAGAACTGCCGCGGGAGAAGAAACGCAGCGCAGAACGTCACGAATACCAGCGAGATCCAGGACTCACCCATGACGGGTCGGGTCATGTTCTCAATGAGCTCTGGATGGGCCGCAAGGTGTGCATTCAGTCCCCGGAATCCCCCGAACACCATGAACAGCGCCGCAACCCCGACGAAGAGTAGGGCGCACAGCTTGAAGATGCTCTCGAACGCAAGGGTTGCGACGAGCCCCGGCCGATGCGCTCGGCCGTCCGCGTAGCGAACGCCCAGAGCGACCGCGAACCCACTCAAGAGAATCGCATACACCGAGCCTAGGGCCTCGCTCGGTTCCTCGCCGACGAGCACCGCAGCGCCGTAGGCCACGGCGCGGAGCTGCAGCGCGATGTACGGCAAGAGGCCGGCCACCATGAAGATCGAAACCACGGCGCCGAGTACCCGGCTTTGATATCGGAACGCGAAGAGGTCGGCGATGCTCCCCAGGCGGTACCGGTCGACGAGCTCGGCCACGGGGCCCCACAGGAACGGGATCGCGATGCACGACAGGGTGACGCCGAAATAGATCGCCAAGAAGTTGTAGCCTTCGGTCGCTGCGAATCCGACACTGCCAAACAACGTCCACGTCGTTGCATAGACCCCCAATGCAAGGGCGTAGCTGAAGCGATTACGACCGAGGCCTCCCCAGCGCCCAGAGCGTTCGACCACCTCCGAGCCCGTGATGTAGAGCCCCAGCAAACCAGCCGCGAGAACGAAGAGGAGGAGGTGGTTAAGCGGCATGACTTCGGCGATGAAGCAGTGTCATCACCGCGATCATCGACAACCAGAAGGCGAACGGAGACCACCAAGTTTGGAGCCAGAGCGCGCGAACCGGCGTCGCGATCAACACAGTGGCGACGACGAAAAGCAGAAGTGCGCGCTCTTGTTCTCGATTCATCACGCGTAGCCGATCGCCTGGAGTCGTTCCTTGATCTCGCTGAGAATGGTGGGGTCATCGATGGTCGCTGGCATCTTCCATTCCACCCTGTCGGCGATCTTCTTCATCGTTCCGCGTAGAATCTTGCCGGAGCGTGTCTTCGGGAGTCGTTGAACCACGATCGCCGTCTTGAACGCGGCTACGGGCCCGATCTCAGCGCGCACCATCTGGATGACCTCGGAGACGATGTCGTGACTCGGCCGTTCCACGCCGGCGTTGAGCACCAGGAAGCCGAGGGGAATCTCACCTTTGAGTTGGTCGGCGACACCGATGACCGCGCACTCCGCGACGTCCGCATGGGCGGCGACGACCTCTTCCATGCCGCCAGTCGACAGCCGGTGTCCGGCGACGTTGATGATGTCGTCGGTTCGCGACATCACGTAGACGTACCCCTCTTCGTCGATGAAGCCTGCGTCGGCCGTTTTGTAATAGCCTGGGAACTCCTTGAGATACGAGCTCACGAAGCGCTCGTCGTCATGCCAGAGTGTTGGAAGCGTACCCGGCGGAAGCGGCAGCTTGACCACGAGGGCACCGGTGGTTCCCGCGGGGACCGGATGGCACCCTTCATCGACGACCTGGACGTCCCATCCGGGGACGGCCACGGTCGGAGAGCCGTGCTTGATCGGCAGTTGCTCGATGCCGAGGCAGTTGGCGCAGATCGCCCAGCCGGTTTCGGTCTGCCACCAATGGTCGACGACGGGCACGCCGAGCTTTCCCTCGGCCCACTCGAGCGTGTCCGGATCCGAGCGTTCCCCCGCGAGAAACAACGAGCGAAGCGTGCTCAGGTCATAGTCTGCCAACAGCACACCCTTCGGGTCTTCCTTCTTGATCGCGCGGAAGGCGGTCGGAGCGGTAAACAGACAGTTGACGCCATGCTCTGCGATGACGCGCCAAAAGGCGCCAGCATCAGGAGTACCTACTGGTTTCCCTTCGTAGAGAATCGTCGTGTTCCCGTTGAGCAGCGGCCCGTAGACGATGTACGAATGTCCGACGACCCAGCCGACGTCCGATGCAGCCCAATAGACCTCGCCCGGCTGAACGCCGTACACGTTCCTCATCGTCCATTGCAGGGCCACGGCATGCCCGCCGTTGTCACGCACGACCCCCTTTGGGACGCCTGTCGTACCCGAGGTGTATAGGATGTAGAGCGGGTCGGTCGCGGCGACAGGGACGCAGTCGTGTGGCTTCGCCGCCGCCATGGCATCCTGCCACGACGAGTCTCGGCCCTCGGTGAGCTCGCACTCACAGCTCTCACGCTGGCGGATGATGCACGTTTCAGGTTTGTGTTTGGCGAGCTCGATGGCTTGATCGAGGAGCGGCTTGTATTCGATCACCCGCACACCTTCGATGCCGCACGATGCCGAAACAATGGCGAAAACACTGAAAGCTCACAAACTTCTCAAGGGGT
>CBDUCC010000014.1:0-21588 GCA_965365555.1 uncultured Myxococcales bacterium
GCACAAAGCTCCCCAAGGACAGCGGGTTGGTTCAGCCGGACTGCGACCTCCCCGCCGAGCTTGGCAGCGAGGATCATACCCGCGAGGATCAGCCAAACGTCATAACTGAGCCCGTGCTCCCCGCCGCTTGCCCACGCGGTTGCGGGAATCGCCGCGAAGAAAGCCAGAAGCAGTGAAAAGCGAGCCGGTCTGCGGCGCATTGCGCGGGACCATAGAGAGGCTCGCCCGCCGGGGCAAGGCCACGGGGCCCCAATCCGGCTTGCTGAGGCGCGTCCGTTCAGGTAAATGAATGGTCATTCAGTTCAAGGAGCACCATGGAACGAAGCCTGTTTTCCGAAGAGCACGAGATCTTCCGAACCAACTTCCGACAGTTCGTCGAGACCCGCGTGGTCCCGAAGCAAGCCAAGTGGCGGTCGCAAGGAGTGGTCGACCGCGAGATCTGGCACGAGGCCGGGGCGGCTGGCTTCCTCTGTCCCTGGCTAGAGGAGGAGTATGGAGGGGCGGGCGGCGACTTCCTCCACTCGACCATCGTCATGGAGGAGCTCTCGCGCGCATACGAATCGGGTTGGGCGGCGAGCCTGCATTCCGACATCGTCGTTCCCTACATTCATGCGTTCGGTAATCCCGAGCAGAAGGCCAAGTGGCTCCCGGGCTGTGCGAGCGGCGAGATCGTGACGGCTCTTGCGATGACCGAGCCAGGGACCGGTTCGGACGTCGCCGGCATTGCGACGACGGCGAAACGCGATGGCGACGAGTACATCATCAACGGGTCGAAGACATTCATCTCCAACGGCATGAGTTGCGATCTCGCCGTGGTCGCGGCTCGGACTGAGAACTCCGAGGACCCTCACCGCAGCGTGTCCCTGTTCGTGATCGAGTCGAATCGGCCAGGTTTCATCAAGAGTCGCAAGCTCGAGAAGATGGGTATGGAAAGCCAGGATACGGCCGAGCTCGCGTTCGATGAGTGCCGAGTTCCGGCCGAGAACCTCCTTGGCCAAGAGGGCGGTGGCTTCATGATGCTCATGCAGAAGCTGCAGCAGGAACGGCTCTGTGTTGCGATCATGTCGCAGGCAAACGTCGAGCAGGTTCTCGAGGATGCGATTGCGTACACGAAGGAACGAAAAGCTTTCGGGCGCTCGATTTCGAAATTTCAGAACACGCAGTTCACACTCGCGCAATGTGCGACGGAGATCGAAGTCGGCCGTGCGTTCCTCGACCGGCTGATCGCGGAGCACGTCGCGGGGAAGTATCTGGTCAAGGAGTGCTCGATGGCCAAGCTCTGGCAGAGCGAGATGCAGGGTCGCGTGATCGACTCCTGCCTGCAGCTCTACGGCGGTTACGGCTACATGCTCGAGTATCCAATCAGCCGTGCCTACATGGACGCGCGGGTCCAGAGGATCTACGCGGGCACCAGCGAGATCATGAAGGTGATCATCGCGAAACAGATGGGCCTGTGAGCGTCGGAGTGAAGTGCGCGATCGCTTGACCCCACAGAGCCGGCCCGGTTATCGTCCCCTCGAGTGATGACGTCCGATCCTAAGAATGGAAGGGATCTGACCCGATCCGCGGAGGCGACGGAAGAGGCGGAGCTCGATGAGGACGGCCCGCGTGTGACCCGGATGCGGGTGGGAGGTGAGGACATCATCGTCCTGAGCGTCCCGTTGCCAAAGCTTCAGTATCCCGACAACACGACGGACGCCGAACGCGAGATCATCGACCTGGTGCTCCAGGGGCTCAGCGCCAAGGAGATCGCCGAGTCTCGTGGAGCCTCGCTGCGCACGGTGACCACTCAGCTCGGCGCCATTTTCCGCAAGGCTGGCGTCAACTCGCAGGCCGAGCTCATCGCCATGATCACCGACGGCGGGCCCCACGAGTAAGAGGCGGGTCCGGTTAAAAAAAGACGACGCGGCCGGCCAGCCCGTTTCCGACCGGCCGCGTCGAGCTCAGCCACTGTTTTTAGGTTGAGCAGGCGGCGAAGCGCACGATTTGGATCTCTGTCTGCTTAGCCCCTCTATTTAGCCTTGTATGCGCTGCGAAGGGCGAAATCCATACGTAATTGTTCTCGTCGCATACGTAATTGTTCAGCGATTTTGGCGTTTCTGTGACGTGTACGCCGCCGAAGTGGGCGAAACGTCGGGGGCTCGTGCGATCGGCGCTCAGGCGCGCGCCAGGGCGGTGATGAATGCGGCGAGTCCGGGCCAGGGCATTCCAGGAGGCAGGTTGATCAGCGGCTGCTCCATGCCGAGATCCCGACGCCGGCCGATCTCGCGCCGGCAGTACAGCGGGTCTCCGGAGATGGTGAGGGCTTCGATCATGTCGTCGGTGACGGCATCGGGAGCCATGTTGCGTGTTGCCTTATCGGCATACAGGCGTGTGATCTCGTCGCACTCGTCCGCATAGCCGAAGTTGCTGAGGAGCTCCTTGTAGTACTCGCCCATCCCGCCCACGTAGAACGAGATGATCTCGCGAGCTTTCTTCGACGCTCCGCGTCCAGGAATCGGAATGACGGTCGTGAAGGGCGCCGTGACGATCTCGCTCGGATCACGTCCGGCTTTCGCCGCGCCCTCGGCGATCCACGCGCGGCCGTCGCCGAGGCGGTCGTACGGCCAGAAGATAGGCATCCAGCCATCGGCCATCTCGCCGATGCTAGTGATCGACTTCTGTTTCAGGGCGGCGATGTAGATAGGGATCCGTCGACGTGTTGGCTCGAAGTCGAGTGTGAACGGGCGGTATGTACGGAGCTTGGTGTCCGCTTCGCTCAATGGCCGGCCGTCGAGCATCGCACGCACGACACGGATTACATCGCGCGTCTGCGTGAGAGGTTTCTCGAAGTCGCGCCCGTGCAAACCTTCGATGACCCGTTTGCCACTCGTGCCGAGTCCGAGGATGAATCGACCGCCGCTGATCTCGTCGATGGTAGCGGCCTGCATGGCAATCAGGGCAGGGGAGCGGCTGAAGACGTTGACGATGCCGGTGCCGATCTTGATCCGCTTCGTCTTGAGGGCGATTTCGGTGAGCAGCGAGAAGACCTCGTAGCCCCAGACCTCGGGCAACCAAAACGAGTCATACCCGAGCCGATCGGCCAACACGGCGGCTTTCACATACGTCTTGCGGTCGTAGTTTCGCCAAAAGGCAAGAAGTCCGGTGGGTCGATGACTCGGCATACCCCGGGGTGTAGAACAGCGAGCGACCCGCAACAACCGGAGTACGGGGACACGCACCCCCTCCGCACAGGCAACGATTTCCAACACTTGCACACCCAACTGCGAATTCCTTCTGGAGCGCATTCCCACAGCCCCGCATGAATTCGCGATCGGGATCGCAACGCTTGGAAATGATTGGTTTTCTAGGGAGGGTGCGTGTCCCCCTACTGACCGCGGAAGAGGGGCTTTCGCTTCTGGAGGAAGGCCTGCACGCCTTCCTTGAAGTCCTCGCTCTGATAGCAGCGCTCGATCGACGCGTGGATGCGGTCGAGGTCCCGCTCGCTCTCGAGCTTGGCGAGCTCTTGAAGTGTCATCTTCGCGCTTCGGATCGTCAGCGGGGCGTTGTCGGCGATCGCATGCGCGATCTCTTCGACCGCCTCGTCCAGCAGTTCCTTGGCGAACACCTCGTTGACGAGTCCGATATGACGAGCCTCCTCCGCGGCGACACGTCGTGCGGTGAACAAGAGATCTGCCGTCTCCGAAAAGCCCACCACGCGGATGAGGGCTCGAATCCCAGCGGTGTGATAGCCGAGACCGAGCCTGGCCGGCGGCACCGCGAAGCGCGCATCTTCGGCAGCGTAACGGAGGTCGGCCGTCAGCGCGATCGCTGCGCCTCCACCGATGCAGAAGCCGTGGACGCAGGCCAAGAGGGGTTTTTCCAGACCCTGAAGCGCAGCGAAGGCGCGCGCCGTCATCGCGTCGTAGTTCCGTCCCGCATCACCTGTGCGTGTCTGCTCGAACTCCGAGATATCGGCTCCCGAGACGAACGCCTCGGAGCCTGCGCCGCGCATGATGACCACCCGAATCCCGCGATCGTCCTGCAGCTCGCCGACCACACGGGGAATCGCTTCCCACATGTCGACGGTGATTGCGTTGCGCCGCGCTTCGTGGTCGAAGACCATCCGGGCAATCGCTCCATCGCGCTCGATTCTGACTTCGCCGCTCATCGCGCGATGCTAGCAGCAATGCCGGGCTCAGAGCATCCGGTTGATGACCGCCTTGCGACGGGCCTCGTTCAGAAAGACCTTCTCCTGCTTCTGCATCGCCGCGTCGAGCATCTCGCGGTAGAGGCCCTGCTTCATCTCGTCGAATGTCGGGAAGTTCGAACCGACTTGTCGATCCTCGACGAAGAAGATGTGAAACCCGGTGCTCCCGCGGATCGGCTGACTGATCTCCCCCGGCTGGAGTCGGCTAAGCGACTTCTCGAGCTCCGCGGGTAGGTCGCCCGGAGACAGCCACCCGAGATCGCCGCCGCCGAGCTCGTCGGCCCGTGCGCTGAAGTTCTCAGCAGTGAGCTCAGCCCGAACGTCAGCCGCTTGTTGACGCACCGCGGCCACCTCCGTGGCCGTCGAGTCCTCTTCGACGGACAGCAGTATGTGAAAGACCTTGAGACGGATCTCGTTCCCCGTGGCTCGCGCCTTTTCCTCGTAGCGCGCGCGGACCTCTTCTTCGGTGATGTTCACTCGCGAACGCACTCGCTGGTTCATGACCTTCAAACGAAGCAGTTGGCGTTTTAGGTCGGTTCGGTACTGCGTCTGAGTAAAGCCCTGCTGCTCCAATGCCTGCTCGAACTGCTCGTCCGTGAGATTGTTCTGTAGGCGAAGGTTCTCGATCGCGTTGTCGACATCGGCGTCCGTCACCCGAATGCCGCTCTCCCGCGCGAGCTGGCGAATCAGCTTCTCGTCGATCAAGAAATTCAGCAGCTCTTCGTAGAGCTCCTTCAAACGCGCCATTCGCTCCGTCTCGGTCCGAGCCTCGGCAATCTGCGGCAGAAACGGTACCGCACGGGAGCGGAGGTCGCTCAGAAAGATCGCATCGTTGTTGACTGTGGCAACGACGCGTTCGACCACGTCGGCGCTTGCCGCTCGACTGAGCAGAAGGACGAGAGCCAAGGCTGCCAGTACGCGCGTCATGGCGACTTCGGAAGCTCAGGAACCTCCACCTTCACCTCTTCGAGGGCGCCGTAGTCGATTTCGACCGGGACTTCCTTGCGAAGACGTGCCGTGAGAGCTTTCATCGCAGCGTCTTTCCGCTCTCGCGTGAGCTTATGCCGTATCGCACGCTTTGCCTGTTCGTACGTGCGCTCGAGGGCTGCCCGTTTTCCAGTAAGCATCAGGATGTGATAGCCGCCATCGGCTTCGACGAGCCCAGGATAGACCTTCCCGACTCGGTCGATGGAGAATGCCGCTTTCCTGACTGCTGCCGAGGGCTGCCCGTCGCCGCTCGCCGTGAAGAACTGAAGGTCGCCTGAGTTCACCTTCGTGGTCTCGTCGTCCGAGTGTTCCCGCGCTAGCCGACTGAAGGTCGCCCGGTCCGCCTTGCTGGCCTGTTTTAGGATCGACTCGGCCTTTTTGCGATCGCGGATGAAGATGTCACTCGCCCTGACCTGCGCCTCGCGGTCAAACTCTTTGGGGTCGGCTTGATACGCGGCCTCCACCTCCGCTTCGGTGACCGGTTGATCCTCGATCGGTGCGTCGACCTCCTGTTGAATCAGCTCCTGAATCATGATGCCGCGCCGTGCGCGCTGGACTTCCGGGTCGTCCGCGTAGCCGCGGCGCTTCGCCTCGTAGACCAACAGTTCGTATCGCACGAGATTGTCGAGGAACTCCTTGCGTCGCTCCGGACTCTCGAACCGCGCCTGCAGGTATGGCGATTGGGACGCGAGTCGATCGGCGAACTCACCCACGGTGATCGTTCGATCGCCGACCTTGGCGAGTACCTCGTTCGCCTGCTCTTCGGTCAATCCGTGCTTCGGCCACTCGTCGGATGCGGGTTCTTCCGAGGTCTTCGAGCAGCTCGCGGCAACGAGTGCGAGCACGAGGATGACGCCGCGTTTCCAAGCCATCAGGAGCCGGGTAGCATATACCGTGTGTGCGGCAATGAGGCCAAATGTCAGCCAGACTGTCGGCCAGCCAGCACTTCTCGAACTTTATCCGCCAGGTCTTCTAGCTCGAACGGCTTGTCCAGAAAGCCATCCGCGCCGTAGAGCGGAGACGTCATCTCGTTGAGGCGTTCGCCGATGCCGGTGAGCATGATCACGCCCGTGTCGCCGAGGGACTCGTCTTCCCGGATCGCGCGGCAGACTTCCCACCCGCTCATGCCGGGCATCATCACGTCGAGCACCACGAGGTTGGGCCGCTCGCGGCGTGCGAGTCGAAGTGCTTCGTCGCCGTCCGATGCTTCCACGACCTCGGCTGGCAGAGAGCTCAGGTGCCGTGCGACTAGCGCAAGGATCTCCAAATCGTCGTCGGCGACCAGGATCTTGGTCGTGGAATCGGTGCTCATCGTTTCGTTGCTTCCTATGCCTACCCGGCCGCATCCTCGGTTTAAACGCGTCGCGTTGTCAATGGAGGCGTGCGTCGGGGTCGACCAAACCAACCGAGCCAGCTTCGGCCCATCCCTCCGCGCCGCTAACCACACGCAATTTCACGAAATCGCGATCGAACGCGAGCACCTCTGCGCGATCGCCACCCCGTGCTTCGCCTCGAATCCGGGCGTCTTCGTCCGGTCCTTCTCTCAAGATCACGCGATCGCCGATCGCGACGGCTCGTAAACCATCCCGAAACATACCGGCCTTGACCCCCAGCCCGAGCGCGCAGAATCCGAGCAGGAAGCCTGCGCCGATCGCAAGCCCGAGCAATCGGCCGCGGCGTCGGCGCATGGCCCAGATCCAGGCCAGGCAGCCGAAGAAGACGAAGTTGGAGGCGACGAGTCCGACGGCCAGCGCATCCTCCGTGAAGGGCGCGTAGATGGCATCACTCATCGAGATGCTTCGTTGAATGGTCGCCTCGCCCTCTGACTCGGCGCGCCTCTCCTCGAGTGTCTTCTCAGCAGTTCGGAGGTTCTCCTCGGTCTGATCGTCACCGGGCCGACGCTCTAGGGCACGCTCGTAGTTGAGAATCGCCCGCGGGTAGTCGCCGGCCTGGGCGAAGGCCGTTCCGAGATTGAAGTACACGTCGGGGTCTCGAACGCCGGCCTCCACGAGCCTCTGGTAGCTGCTGATGGCCAACTCATAGTCGCCGCGGGAGGCAGATAGATTCGCCGCTTCAAACAGCTCTCGGAGCGACGAACGCGGCGCGGTCTGAGCCGAAGCACCTGCCGCAAGGAGCAGAAACGTGAACGCGAGCGTCCACCGCATCAGCTTGACCCTTTTGCGTTGCCAACGCGCTCGACGATGGCGGCCGTTCGATGGAGACACCGGTCCATCTCCTCCCGGTCGACACCGGACGCTGCAAAGCGGGCGAAATCCGCTCCCTCCAGCTCGTTGATCACCCGTTCGACCAAGTCGTCGTCGAATCCGGACGACTCCAGTCGCGTGCGAAGCTCCACGTGCGGGAGTCCGCCGACCGATTCGCCGAGCCGTGCTTCGAGCGCATGTTGGAGCGATGCGACGATCCGGTCGTAGAAGGTTCTCGGGTCGCCCGCATCGAGCGCCTGACGCGCGCTACGAAGAAGCTTGCGCTGAATCGCGATGCTCGTGGTGCTCTTCTCTTCACGCCTTCGCAGGATCGCAACCGCCACGACCAGCCCCAAGAAGCCGAGCGGCGGCATGGCTAGCAACCAAGCGAACCAGGAATAGTCGCGAAGCGCCGTTCGACCCCGATCCAGTGCGCTGTAGATCCGGAGTGGCCCGAACTCGGCGCTAACCGTCTCTGTCTCGACGCGTGCCGGCTCGATCGTGGCCGCTGGTCGCTTCGCTTGGCCCGTCGCCGTAAACGCTAGCGGGCTCGTCCGCGCGGTTGCATAGGTCTCGGTCTCTGGGTCGAAGTAGTGGATCTCGATAGGCGGTACGGTGTGAACGCCAGGCGTCTCGGCGATCAGAATCCACTCCCAGGAGCGGGTCCCGGACAAGACGCCGGCATTCAAGGATTGGCGGTCCCGAATCGCAGGCTGGAGCGCGCGCACCCCGACGATGGGTGGAAGATCGATGCGCAAGTCTTGGGTGTTGCCGACGCCACCGGCATCGATGTGAAGCGTGACCGCGTCACCGGTGGAGACGCTCGTGCGATCCAGTCGTGCCTGTACGTCGTATTGGCCCACGACGACGTTCGCAGGGATCGGGGCCGGCAGGGGCTTCACACGGACACTTACCGGAACACCCTCTCGTTCCACCCGTTCCGCAGCGTCGAAGAGGCTCATTCGCGCGACATCGAAGCTCACCTTCGGGGCGCCCAGGGTCAGCTCCCCGGTTCGTTGTGGAAACGCCGCCGCGCGGATCAACGGATAGACTTGGTAGTTCAGGCCCCGAACCTTGGCGGAGAACGCCTGCAGGTTCGTGATCGGATCGTCGTGGACCCAGAAACCGTCCATGGGCGGCTTGGTGGGCGTCAGGGATTGCGGGCCGAGTCGCAGTCGCGTGTACAGGTACACGGTCACGTTGACCTGTTGTCCGAGATAGGGCTCCGCCGGCTCGACAACGGTTCGCAAGAAGGCCCTCGCATCGAATTCGGCGCCGCTCAACTCTTCGTTCGGGTCCGCCGGGGGAGGGGCGCTCGTGCCAGGGCGGCCCGGGGCCGTCGTGCTGCTCGCACCGCCGCGAACGACGATCGTCAGCGGCCCGCTACGATGAGTCTTTCCATCGACCCGCGCCAGAGCAGGGGAGAACTCGAACGTGCCTTCCGCCGTGGCGCGAAACACGTAGACATGGGCCAGGCTCGACTCGGTTTGAATCCCCCGGCCGAAGCCGAAGCTGAACTGCATCGGCCTCATGGTTTGATGGGAGATGAGCTCCAGCTCCGGGTACTTTCCGAGGTCCTCGAGCTCGAGCCCTTCGATGCTTCCTCCGCGAGTCTGGACGCGGACCTCGAGCCGGATCATGTCACCCACCCGCGCCTCCCTGGGCGAGGCGTCGAGGCTCACGTTGACCTCGGGCTGGGCGAATGCGTGCGCCGCTCCGAGGACGAGAAACACGAACAGCAGAATCGAGAGCGGGCGCCTCACCAGTCCTTCTCCGGAGGTCGACGTCCGGCATTCCGCCGCCGCGCCTGCTGAAGCGGAAGACTTTCTTCGTTCTGCTCGAGCGCATCGAGGAAACGCTCGACTTCAGACTCGGGAATCGGAGGCTGCTGGGGCTCGGCCTCGTTCTGCTCCTGTTCCTGGTCTTGTTCCTGGTCTTGTTCCTGGTCTTGTTCCTGGTCTTGTTCCTGGTCTTCTTGTTGCTCCTCGCGGCGCTGCTCCTCCTCTTGGATTCGTTGGAGGGCGTATTCGAGATTCCAGGCCGCGTCCCGGTTGCCCGGCTGCTGGCGGAGGGATTGCTTGAAAGCCTGAGCCGCCTCGCGGAAGTGGCTCGACGACTCTTCGAAGTTCTCTTCTTCGGAGAGCGCCTCGCCCTGTTGCGCGAAGGCGATGCCGAGATTGTAGTAGGCCGCGGCCCGCGTCGATTTCGGTGCTGCCGGGTCTGCCGCTCTCGCGAACGCCTCCTTCGCAGGGTCGGTCAGCTCTTGCGCAAGCAGGGCAAGTCCCCGGTTGAGCTGAACTTCATACGACTCGGGCAGCTCACGCGCCGCAGTGTCGTACTGTTCGAGTGCCGCGTCATACCGGGACTCCGTCATGGCTTGGTTGCCCTTTTCGACACTCGGGTTCTTCGCGCGAAGCGGACTCCAGGCGAGCGCGGTTGCGGGCAGCAGGAGCAACGAGACGCACAGGACGGCGATACTTGCCCTCATGATTCCCTCCTTCGCCGTCCAACAATCCAGGCCTCTGGGAGCAAGCCTTCGAGCACGAGGAGAAGAAACGCCGGGAGCAAGACCAGCGCGAATCGGTTCTCGTGTACCGTGACCCGTCGAGCCTTCCGTTCGGAGGCTTGAAGCTTCGCGAGCTCGCGCCGGATTTGGAGCACCCCGACGGTACCCTCCTCGGCGCGCACGTAGTCACCGTTCGTGATCGAGGCGATTTCCTTCAGCGTGTCCTCGTTTTCTGCGCTCAAGGAAGTCATGACCAGGCGTCCGTCGGAGTCTTTCAGGTGGCCGACGAGCGTGCCGTCGGCAGTGTAGCTTGGAATCGGCTCCCCGCTGCCTGAGCCAATTCCCACGGTGTAGACTTGGATGCCCGCGCTCGCGAGCTCTTCCGCAGCCGCAACCGGATCACCCTCGTGGTCCTCGCCGTCCGTGAGCAAGAGCACGACTCTGGAACGGGGGGCAGGCGAGCTCTCCTCGTTCCCGCGTTCGTTCGAGCTCTCGATGAGGCGCTTCGATGCGATCAGGGCCTTGCCAATCGCAGTTCCGCCGACCGGCATGTCCATGGGACCGAGATCACGTAGAAACAGTCGCACGGCCGAGTAGTCCACCGTCATCGGAAAAGACATCGCATCGCCCGCGAAGGCCACGAGACCCACCCGATCCCCGTCGAGGTCGTTCAGTAGAAGCTCGAGCTCTCCTTTGGCCCGCTTGATCCGACTCGGATGTACATCTTGGGCGAGCATGCTCTTGGAGAAGTCGAGCGCGATGACTACGTCGATCCCTCGCTTTCGAAGCACGCGGGTGCGACTACCGTATTGAGGCCCTGCGAACGCAACGATCACCAGGGCTAGGCCGAGCAACCCGAGAAGGGCCCGAGTGATTCGCCACCATCCTGCTCGGCCCGCGATCAGGGGTCCGACGGTGTCGGCTTTCCCAAAGATAGCCGTTGCGCGGTCTCTGCGCCTCGCGTGCCAGAGCAGCGCGACCAACGCCAACGGAAGCAGCGTCAGAAGCCAGAGTGCGCTCGGATCCGCCCAACTCACGGCCACCTCCGCAGCCAGAGCATCACCAACAGCTCGCCGATCAAGAAGAGGAGGGCGGGCCCGACGAACGCGGGGAAGAGCTCCGTATACATACGGCCGGCGTCTTCGATCTCGCTCTTCTCGAGCGCATCGAGGATCGTGTGAAAGCTCTGCTCCAATGCCTCGCGGTCACTGACGAAGAAAAACTCTCCACCGGTTTGCTCGGCCATCTGGTTCAGCAGATCCGGGTTCACGGGAAAGCTTGCCGACCCGAAGATCGCACGACCGAAGATGCCAGTGCCCTGCTGAATCGGCGCGTCGTCGCTTACGCCCATGAGTATCGGATAAATCTTCACGCCCATCGTGCTGGCGAGCTCGGCAGCCTGCGATGGAGAGACGTTGCCGGCGTTCGATTCGCCGTCCGTCAAGAGGATGATCACCTTGCTCTTCGCGTTCGATCGCTTCAGCCGGTTCAGGCTGACGCCCACGGCGTTGCCGATGGCCGTGCCCCGTCCGTCGATCTGATTCAGCTTCAGACCGCGAAGGGCGCTTCGAAGCGCCTCGCGGTCGGTCGTGAGCGGAAGCAGCGTATACGCGTCCCGTCCGAAGACCACGGCGCCGATGCGATCATTCGGTCGCCGATCGATGAAGTCCCGAACGACCGACTTCGTTGCGCGAAAGCGTGTCGGGCGGATGTCCGCCGCCTCCATCGATCCCGACATGTCCAGCGTCAGGATGATCTCGATGCCGCTGACCTCGGCCGTGTCTCGCGCGTGTATGCTCTGCGGCCCCGCGAGACCGACGACGATCAGAGCCAGCGCGACGGTGCGAAGCGCGCTCGGCAAGTCGCCGAGCCGAGTGCGCCAAGTCGACTTCTGGGTTCGAAGGGCATTCGCTCGACTGAACTGCAGGCGAGGTCGGGCACGTCGTTGAACGAATACCCGGCTCAGCCACACTAGGCCGGCGCCGAACAGGAGAAGCCCCGCCCACGGTCGCTCGAACCGGAGCTGCTCGTCCGAGATCAGAATCTGGTAACGGACCTGCAAGTAGCGAAGGCTCAGGACCAAGCCGACGAAACCTGCGAGCGCGAGCCACGCGAACGCCCAAGCGTTTCGCTCGGCCGACTTCACGACGCACTCTCCTCGCGTTGGGCCTTCGGTCGAGTGCGCTCGACCAGTGCCACCGCCTCTTCGATCAACGCTTGCGAAGCCTCGTCGGCGAGCGACGCACGCGCGAACTTCACCAGGTCGCACTGACCGAGGAAGCCGACCACCTCCTGAGGAGCGATCGAGAGCGACTTGGCGTTCGCGAGCTCCCCGGAGATCTCGTCGGTGGTGCTCTCGAGGCCGTGAAACCCGAAGCGACGTCCCAGGTACCCGCGAACCGAGTCGCTCACCGCATCAACCCACGCCTCCGTTTGCCCGCCTTCGATCGCGGCTTCGCGGCGGCTGGCGTGGGCCCGAAGCTCTGCAAGGGCGGTCTCCCATGGAGGTGGTGGCGGTGGCGGCGGAGGCTCGGGGCGGTCCCGCCTCTGCCACCAGCGCATCAGCAGCCAGCCGATCAAGACACCAAGCACGAGAACGACGAGCGCTCCAAGCGCGATCAACAATCGGTAGTCGTCTTGTTCGACGCTGACCGGAGCTGTGGCGGGCCGGAGCTCCGGCTCCGGTTCGTTGGCGAGCAACGAGTGGATCTCGACCTCCCTCGCATCGGTGGCGATTTCGATCAGCTCGCCTTCGTTGCTGGTGAGGCGCACTCGGAGCGGGCCGAGCTCGTGGACTCCGACGTCGAAGCAGAGCACCTGAAGCTCGAACGTATAGGTTTGCCAGGCGCCGTCCGGCGAGACTTCCTTCGTCATGGTCTTGCCGAGGATCTCGAAGGGTTCGAACGATTGCTCTGGAACTGCGGCGTCATCGCCGGCGGCTGCCGTCACGGTCACGATGACGTCGATGGGATCGCCGAGTGTTGCCTGGAGCGGCGCCTCGAGTGAGGCTGCGCGCTGCTGCGCTCCGGCGAGGGCCGGAACCGCCAAACAGACTGCAACGATCGAGGCAACACGCATCACCGATAGCCCGTGAGCCTCCGCTGCCTCAGTCGGAACAGCTCGGTCAGGGGTTTGACGAAGTCGAGGTCGGTGCTGACCGTCACGTGGTCGAGCTGGAGCCGCCGAAACAGGTGCTCCCGGCTCGCCCGCTGCCGCTGCATTTCGCGCGCGTAGTCCGCTCGGACACCGAGGCTCGAGGTGTCGACCTCGACCAGCTCGCCGGTTTCGAGGTCCTCCATGAGCGCGAGCCCGACATCGGGAAGCTCATCCTCTCTCGGGTCCACGATCTGGATCGGAATCAGGTCGTGCTTGGCGGAGACGACGCGCAGTGGCTTCTCGTAGTCCTCGGCGATGAAGTCGCTGATCAGAAACGCTACCGTCCGTCGTTTTCCGATCCCGCCGAGCAAATCCAGTGCCACACCGAGGTCGGTGCCCTCGCTCTGCGGCTTAGCATTCAGGATTTCGGTCACGACGCGCATCACGTGGGAGCGGCCCTTTTTCGGAGGCACGAAACGCTCGACTTGGTCGGTGAACAGGATGAGGCCGACGCGATCGTTGTTCTTGATCGCGCTGAATGCGAGGAGGGCGGCGACCTCGGCGACGGTTTCGATCTTACGCTTGTCCGTTGAGCCGAAGCGCTCGCTCGCCGAGAGGTCGACCAGGAGCATCACTGTCATCTCGCGCTCCTCGGTGAACACCTTGACGTAGGTGTCATTCATGCGCGCACTGACGTTCCAGTCGATGAACCGAACGTCGTCGCCCGGCTGGTACTGGCGCACCTCGCTGAACGCCATGCCTCGGCCTTTGAAGACGGAGTGATAGCTCCCCGCCAATTGGTCGTTAGCGAGCCTCGAGGTGTAAATCTCGATCTTCTTGAGTTTCTTGACCAGCTCTCGAGAGATCACGACGACGCCTCGTTCAGGGGACTTCGACCGTCTCGAAGATGCGTCGGACGATCTGATCGCTGGTGATCTCTTCGGCTTCCGCCTCGTAGGAGCGAATGATGCGATGCCGGAGAACGTCGGGGCCGATCGCCTTGATGTCCTCGGGCGTGACGTATCCGCGGTGCCGCATGAAAGCGTGCGCGCGCGCGGCCACGTTGAGCGCGATGGAAGCACGCGGCGAGGCACCGTGGGCAATCATGTCGCTGAGATCGCCGAGACCCACGCGAACGGGGTGCCGCGTCGCGGTCACGATCTGAACGATGTAGTCCTTGATCTTCGGATCGATGTAGACGTGTCCGATCGTCTTACGCGCTTCGAGCAGCTTTGCGGTGGTGGTGACCTGCTGCACCCCCATGCCTGCGCCAGCATCTCGACCGAGCAGAAGATGGTCGGAGATCTGGTCCATGATCTTCCGTTCTTCCTCCTGGCTCGGATAGTCCACGCGGACGTGGAGCATGAAACGGTCGACCTGCGCCTCAGCAAGAGGGTACGTGCCTTCCTGCTCGATTGGGTTTTGGGTCGCCATGACCATGAACGGCTGGTCGAGCCTATGGGTGGTGTCGCCGATCGTGACCTGGAGCTCTTGCATCGCTTCGAGCAATGCGCTCTGAACCTTCGCGGGCGCTCGGTTGATCTCGTCGGCGAGAACCAAGTTCGCGAAGATCGGTCCCTTCTTTGCGCTGAACTCGCCGCTCTGCTGGTTGTAGATGACCGTTCCGACCACGTCCGCCGGCAACAGATCCGGGGTGAACTGAATCCGCTGAAACTTCGCTGCGATCGTGTCGCAAATCGTGTTGACCGTGAGGGTCTTGGCGAGCCCCGGCACACCTTCGAGCAGGATATGCCCTCCGGTGAGGAGACCGATCAGGATGCGCTCTATCATCACATCCTGTCCGACCACCACCTTGTGCACCTCGTGCAGGATCGGGTCGATGAAAGCGCTCTCGCGCTGGACCATTTCATTGATGGCACGAACGTCGTTGGACATGGATTTTCCTCGCGGCGGGGGGCTAGCATGCACCCATACGGCCCTCCAACAACCGGTAACGCTCGTTTATTCGGGGCCCTAGCGGCAGATCCGAGCCCCGGCCGCTTGCCCGGGCCCCAGGGCTTGCCCTAAACCCCCGGCATGTCGGACACGATCTCTCAAGAGCTCTTCCTGCGCGCCTCCAAGGTCATTCCCGGAGGCGTGAACTCGCCCGTGCGTGCCTTTCGCGCCGTCGGCGGCGAGCCGGTTTTCATCCGCGAGGCCCATGGGCCCCATTTAATCGGCGCCGATGGGACCGAGTACGTGGACTACATCGGGTCCTGGGGCCCGATGATCCTCGGGCACGCCCATCCCGACGTCGTCGCGGCCATCCAGGAGGCGGCCACCAAGGGCTCCAGTTACGGCGCTCCCACCGAGGCCGAGATCACGATGGCAGAGCGGATTCGCGACGCGGTGCCGACGATGGAGATGTCGCGACTGGTGTCGAGTGGCACCGAGGCGACGATGGGCGCCCTCCGAGTGGCGCGCGGCTACACCGGCCGGGGCTTTATCGTCAACTGCATTGGCGGCTACCACGGCGGAGCCGACTACCTGCTCGGGAAGGGCGGTAGCGGCGTTGCGACCCTGGGCGAGCCCGACAGCGCAGGCGTTCCTGCCGCGATCGCCGGAACCACCTTGCTGGTGCCCTACAACGACGGGTACGCCCTCGAGAAGCTCTTCAACGAGCGCGGCTCGGAGATCGCAGCGGTGATCGTCGAGCCGGTCGCCGGCAACATGGGCTGCATCCCGCCCGATCCCGAGTGGCTCGAGGCCCTGCGGACCCAGACCCAGAACCACGGCGCGCTCCTGATCTGCGACGAGGTGATGACCGGATTCCGGGTCGCCTGGGGCGGCGCGCAGGCTCGTTTCGACATCCAGCCCGATCTCACGTGCCTCGGCAAGATCATCGGCGGCGGCTTGCCCGTCGGCGCCTATGGCGGAAAGCGCGAAATCATGGAGAAAGTCGCTCCTGTCGGGCCGGTGTATCAAGCGGGCACCCTCAGCGGAAACCCGCTGGCCGTCGCGGCAGGCCTCAGCACGATCGAGCACCTCCTGCGACCCGGAGTCTACGAGGACCTCGAAGAAAAGGGCGCGCAGGTTCAGGCGATGCTCGAGGAGCATGCCCGGGGCGCCCGGGTGCCGATCACCGTCCAGCGCGTGGGGTCGATGCTGACCGCTTTTTTCCGGGATCGGCCCGTTCGCAACTGGGACGAGGCCGCGGACACCGATCGCGAGGCCTTCGGCGCCTGGCATGGTGCGCTCCTCGAACACGGGGTCTATTGGCCGTGCAGCCAGTTCGAGGCGGCGTTCATCTCGCTCGCCCATGACGCCGATACGCTGGAGAAGACGGGGCGTGCCTTCAAAGCGGCCTTCGCGTCCCTCTGAGAACCAGAAAACCAGGTATTTTCCAGGGTCGAAGTGGCCTTCGACCAACCTTGACCCCACCTTTCCCCATGCTATACGCCGCGCGCTCTTTGGGCGTGGATCCTTGGAACTGTAGGGAAACGATGTGCTGGCTATGCTCCTCAACCGGGAACAACAGGAGCAGCTCAGGCGCGTTGGCAGCTTGTCGACGATCGGTCTCGAGCTCGGTCTCTCGATCGCACTGGGCTATCTCGGTGGCCGGTGGGTGGATGAGCAACTCGGGACGGAGCCATGGTTCGAGTGGATCGGGCTTGGATTTGGGCTTGCCGCCGCAGCACGAAGCCTCTACAGGGTCGTCCGCCGCGCTCAGCGGATGATGGAAGAAGAAGACGAGTCGCCGTGATCGACCAACTCAAAACGCAGACCCCACGCTACGTCGCCATCTCGGCAATCGTGCTCGTCGGCCTCGCCTTCGTGCTGGGCGGGACCGTGGTCGGCACGGGTGCGTTGATTGGCGGCGTCGTTGCGACCTTGGACGCTTGGGCCATCACCTGGCTCGCGAAGCGGATCGTCACCGGTGCCGGCTTCATCGGCAGCGGGGTCGCAGCGGGGCTCCTCGGCGTGAAGCTCGTGACGCTCCTCGCGGTTTGCTGGGCGTTGCTCGCTCGCTGGGGCGCCGACCCACTCGGCTTCTCCATCGGGCTCGGAGCGCTCGTGATCGGGATGCTCTTGGCGGGCGTCGACATGTCGATTCGGGAAGCACAGGCGGCGCGGGAAGCGACCGCAGCAGGGGAGGGCTAAGGCGTGCCACACGGCGAATCATGGTTCAGCTTCCTTCCGTTCCTCGACTCCCTTTCGCACTGGGTCTCCGAGACGTTCGGTCCGAGCTACATGGAGCACAATCCCCATCTCGGGGTGCAACACGTCCTGGCCTACGGCACGGTCGTCCTCTTCCTGATCGCCGTCGGCTTCTATGTCAGCCGGAAGCTCAAGAATCCCGAGGACAATATCCTCCCGGAGGGCAAGGTGAGCTTCTACGGCTTCATCGAGACCATCGTCGGGGCGACCTACAAGCTTTCGGCAGACCTGATGGGGCCGAAGCCCGCCAAGTACTTCCTGCCGCTCATCGGCGCCTGCGCTCTCGTCATTTGGTTCTCGAACGCGCTCGGCCTCATCCCCGGCTTCCTGCCGCCGACCGACAACTTCAACACCACGTTCGCGATGGCGATCGTCATCTTTTTCACTACGCACGTGTACGGCGTCAAAGAGCACGGCTTCGTGAAGTACTTCTCGCACTTCTTCGGACCGAAAGTGCCATGGTGGATCGCCTGGTTCATCGCGCCGCTGATGTTCGTCATCGAGATGATCTCGCACATCGTCCGGCCGATCACCCTCGGCATTCGGCTGATGGCCAACATGACCGCCGACCACATGGTGCTCGGCATCTTTGTCGGTCTCTTTGCCAGCATGGGCTTGGTGCTCCTGCCGGTGCCCGTCGTGTTCTACCTGATGGGCGTTCTGGTCGTCACGGTCCAGACTTTGGTCTTTTGCTTGCTCTCGGTGATCTACGTCACCCTCGCAATCCAACACGAAGAAGAACACTAAGTTTCCCTCTCGGAAGAGAGGCTTGAGGAGGCTCCGGAAAATGAAGAAATTGGCTCTTCGACTTGTCAGCTTTGCTGCACCACTCGCTCTCACTGCGACCGCGTTTGCACAGGACGCCGCATCGGATGGTGAGAATCAGGCCGTTGCGATCGCGGGCCGCGCGATGGCTGCGGGCCTGGCCATCGGCATTGCAGCATTTGGCTGCGGCTTGGGCCAGGGTCGCGCGGCGACCGCGGCGCTCGAGGGTATCGCCCGCAATCCCAATGCGTCGGGTAAGATCCTCGTTCCGCTGATTCTGGGCCTGGCGCTCATCGAGTCGCTCTGCATTTACGCGCTCGTCATCGCTTTCCAGGTGCAGCCGTAGGCCAGGAGGGATGCCGGGGCAGGCGCTTTGGTGCGTGCCCTGGCCAACCCCGGCTTGCCGCTCCATACTTGCGAGTATGACGACTCCGCAGGACCAAACATCCGATGCACCACCCGCCAAGAAGCGGGGACTCTCCGGTGCAGTTAAAGTTGGTCTCGTATTCGTTGTACTCGTGGGCGCGGCTTCTTGGTTGCTCACGGGCAGCGACAATCCCTTCGTGTACTCGAAGCTAGTCCATGAAGTGATGACCGAGCCCGAGGCGTTCGAAGGCCGACGGCTGCGCGTCGAAGGTGAGCTTCGGCAGGGGTCGATTCAGTTCCGCGAGGACCCATGCGAGTGGCGCTTCGTTCTCTACAAAGAGGACAAGGAAATGGCCGTTCGTTTTCCCCAGTGCGTCGTTCCGGACACCTTCCGAGATGGTATGGGCATTCAGGTCACCGTGCAGGGCGAGCTCGGCGACGACGGTGTATTCCTCGCCAACCAGGTGATCCCTCGCTGTCCCTCGAAGTACGAGATGCAGCAGCGAATGGAGGCCGGCGAAGAGATGCCCTACGACCCGAACGCGACGCTTCCGGGCCAGAGCTGAATCAAACGCTAGCTTGCGTTGATCTCGGCGATACGTTTCTCGTGCCGGGCCTTCTCGCGTTCCGCCGCTGCGTTGATGTTCCGCATCTGCTTGTCGTAGAGCTCCTGAACGCGCTGTCGCCTCGACTCGATCTCTTTCATCTGAGCCTCGTGCCGGCGTTTCTCCTGGGCGGTCGCTCGCTCGATCCGTTTCGCCTTATCGGCTTCGGCGCGCGCCTTCTGCTCGGACTTCCGAGCCTCGGCGGCTTCCTTCTCAGCTTTCTTCGTTTCCGCCTCCGCCTCTTCGACCTTCTTCTTCGCTTCGGCCGACTTCTCCTTCTCGTGGTGCTCCGCATGGACAGGTGGAGCGCTCAGGATGGTGGCGCTGACGACGAATGCTGCGGCGACGAGTATCGATGAAATGAATCTCATACCTTATTCCTCCGACGGTTTGTCGTTCAGGGTATGCGGAGCGCGGTGCGCGCCCAAGGGTTTTGAGATTCTTGACCTGACGGACTAAACAACCGTCCAGTGCTGGCCATGAGCACAGTGGGGGGTATGCAGGGCGGCCAAACGCCGCCGCTACGCCGAGTCGAAAAGCCATGGGCACGCCTTCGCGGCGCGTCCGAGGTCCTGCAGCGCTGGCAGACCGACGGCACCTGGCGGAACGTGGTCTGGAGCCATCGCGTCGAACCACGCGAAGCGAGCTTGGGGGCCATGCCACCCGAGCTGGTTCACGGCGTGCGGCAAGCTCTCGCCAACCGCGGAATCGAAGCGCTGTACAGCCACCAGGCCCGTGCCTTCGAGCTGGCCACGCGGGGCAGACACGTCGTCGTCGCAACACCGACCGCATCCGGCAAGAGCCTTTGCTACAACCTGCCAATCCTTCAGGCGCTCGCACGCGACCCGAGCGCGACCGCACTTTACCTCTTCCCAACCAAAGCGCTCTCCCGTGACCAAGAGGAATCGCTGCGCGCCTTCATGTGCGAGGCCGAGCTGAATATCGGTGCGGTCACGTACGACGGAGATACTCCGGTCGACTCGCGTCGCGCGGCGCGACAGCGAGCGGGCGTGCTTCTCACCAATCCCGACATGTTGCACGCCGGCATCATGCCTCACCACACGGGCTGGGCACGTCTCTTCGCGAACCTGAAATACGTCGTCGTCGACGAGCTTCACAGCTACCGAGGCGTGTTCGGCTCGCATCTCGCCAACGTGATGCGGCGTCTCGTGCGAATCGCGCGCTTCCACGGCTCCTCACCGACGTTCCTTTTCGCCTCCGCAACCATCGGAAATCCCGAGGCCCACGCGTCGCGCATCTGCGGCGAGCCGGTCGAGCTCGTGGCCCAAAGCGGTGCGCCTACGGGGCCTCGCCAGGTACTCGTCTACAACCCTCCGGTCGTCAATGCCGAGTTGGGCATCCGTCAGAGTTACGTCAAGACCGCCGTGCGTATAACGCAGGATTTGGTTCGGGCGGGGGTGCCCACACTCGTCTTCGGAAACTCACGGACCGGAGTCGCGGTGATGCTCAAGTACCTCCGCGACCGGCTCGCGCGCGACCATGTTCCCGCCTCGGCAATTCACGCGTACCGCGGAGGCTACCTTCCGCACACCCGTCGCCGCATCGAGGCGGCACTTCGTGCAGGCGACATCCGCTGCGTCGTCGCGACGAATGCGCTCGAGCTCGGCATCGATATCGGCGCACTCGATGCGGTCGTATGTGCGGGCTACCCGGGCACGATGGCGGGCCTCTGGCAGCGCTTCGGGCGGGCAGGGCGCCGGCGCGATCTCTCGCTCTCGGTACTGGTGTCGTCGAGCAACCCGATTGATCAATACGTGGCCCGCCATCCGAGGCAGCTCGTGTCGGCCCCGATCGAGCATGCGCGGATCGACCCCGACAACGTGGAGATCCTCATCCAGCATCTCAAGTGCGCCGCCTTCGAGCTTCCTTTCGAACCTGACGATGTCTATGGCGACGTGCCGGACGACGCGCTTGGCGACGCGCTCGAATACCTGGCTGACAACGGGGTCGTTCATCCAACGCCGGCCGCGGCGGGCTCGATCTACCACTGGGCCGCGGACAGCTACCCGGCGAACAACGTTTCGTTGCGTAGCGCGAGTTGGGACAACTTCGTCATCATCGATTTGGACGGCGATCGCACGATCGCGGAGATGGATTGGCGAAGTACGCACACGATGCTGCACGAGCAGGCCATCTACCAACACGAGGGGGGGCAGTACCAGGTCGAGCGCCTCGACTTCGAAAATCACAAAGCCTTCGTGCGTCGTGTAAAGCCCGATTACTACACGACGGCGATGACCCACAGCAGAGTCACGGTGATCGAGCAAGACGAGGGAGCCGTCATCGATCTCGGTGAAGTACCCCTCGATGCTGGTCTCGGAGATGTCAGCGTTGTCGAGAAGGTAGTCGGCTACAAGAAGATCAAGTTCCACACGCACGAAAACATCGGCTACGGTGAAGTTCACCTCCCGGAAATGCAGAAGCATACGAGCGCGTTTTGGCTCACCTTCTCCGAGGATTTCGTGCAGAGCCAGCCCGAGCCGCGGGCGGTCGTCGTCGACGCGCTCCGGGGCCTCTCGAAGGCGATGCACATCGTCGGGGCCGTCGGCCTGATGATCGATCCGCGTGACCTGGGTCGTACGCTCGGGAGTCGCAACGAGGACGAGGGGCCGCCGGGGACCGGCCAAGGTCCTGGCTTCGACCCGACGATTTTTCTCTACGACAGCGTGGCCGGGGGAATCGGCTTGTCGG
>CBDUCC010000015.1:0-21219 GCA_965365555.1 uncultured Myxococcales bacterium
GTGCCCCAGGCGGCAGGTGGCCATGAAACGGTCCCAGGCGTCGGTGGTCTGGGCTCCTTCTATACCCGCGCTGCGAAGAAGCTCCGCGGCGCGAGATACCTGCGATGCCGGAGGCTCGATTGGAGTGGTCCGCCGGTACTGTGCTGGGGGACGGAGGTCGATGCCGTCGGCATCGAACACGCCGTTCATGATCGTCTCGGGAACGTCGAGGTGAACTACGCCCGGCCGTCCGCTCCAGCTTATCCGGGCAGCTCGACGGAAGAACTCGGGAAGACGCTCGAACGAGGGCACCGCACCACTCCACTTCGACATCGGGCGTGTGACGCCGGTCTGATTGAAGTACTGATACGCGCCGCCGCGATCGGGATAGGCGATGGGCGTACGGCGGCTGGACGTAATCACGAGCACCCGATTTCCCTCGCCGTTCTCGACCGCGATCCCGGGCAGGATGTTCGCCACCCCAGGGCCATTCGATGCCATGCAGACGCCGAGCTTGCCTGTCAGCCGGGCGTACGCTCCGGCCATGTGTGCTGCGCTCGTCTCGTGGCGGGGCGACACCATTCGAATGCCGTGCTTCTCGAAGCTTGCGAAGAAGCCCATGTAGGTTCCGTCGACGATACCGAACACGACCTCGACACCTTCGGCAGCAAGCATTCGCGCAAGCGCCTCTCCTCCGACCATCTGCGTCATCGAAACCTCCTCGCGTGAGCGGAGATGGACTCTACACCCTGGCGGAGAGCGCCAGAAAGCGAAACATTTGCGCGCCCGAACCCGAACGGACAAGCTCGAAGCGCCATGGAGCTTTGGAAAGAGTTCAGGTTCGAGGCGGCGCACCTGCTGCCCCAGGTTCCGGACGGTCACAAGTGCAAGCGGCTACACGGGCACTCCTACCGGGTGCGGATTTGCGTCGACGGCGAGGTGGACCCGGCTCTCGGCTTGGTGGTCGACTTCGCCGAGATCACCGAAGCTTTCGAGCCGATCCGCAAGCGACTGGATCACTACTACCTCAACGAGATCGAGGGGCTCGAGAATCCGACGAGCGAAATGCTCGCGCGCTGGATCTGGGAGCGGCTCCTGCCCGCTCTTCCGATCCTGAGCCAGGTCGAGGTCGGCGAGACCTGTACTTCCGCCTGTGTCTATCGAGGCGACTGAGGCGTGGCGAGGCGACGCGAGCGAAAGACGGTCGTCCTTCTCAGCATGGGCTACGATAGCCTCAGCACTTGGCACCAGCTCGGACGTCCCGCAGCGCTCCACTTCGATCTCGGTGTCGCCTACACCGACGCCGAGCGCTCACGCTACGAGCGAGCGCGTGAGGGCAACCCGCAGTTGCTGCCGGTTCAGGACCTGAGCTGGCTGGGATCGCGCGAGCGCGAAGACGCCTGGATTCCACTCCGCAACCTCCTGATGTGCGTTCACGCGGCCGCACTCGGCTTCGATGACATCGTCCTGGCAGCGCCCTCCGACTGGGCGTCAGACAAGCGGCTCCTCTTCACGTGGAGCGCATCGCTCGCGATGCGGGTCGCGGAGCCGGGCGCCGGGTATCGCGTCCGCCGCCCTTTCAGCGGGTGGACCAAGGCACGGCTCATCGCGGCGACTCCGTCCGAGCTCCTGCAGAGCTTCGCCTACTCCTGCTACCGCGGCTCCGAGCCCCCTTGCGGCAAGTGCTCCGCCTGCGGACGCGCGGTCATCGCCCACCTTGCTGCTGGCCGAGAGCCTCCGACGCCGGTGCCGCCTGGGTTGAGCTTCCGTCAGCTGATGGATCTGCGCCGGGGGGAGCGGACCGATTCCTGGGCGACCGAGGCGATTCACATGCGTCCGGGCGAGCTCGCTCATCTTCCCTCGCGCAGCGTCGAGCTCCTCCGCGCCTGGCGCGGGTACCGCGCGCGGCCCTGAGTGGCACGAACGAGCGGCTGTCCTAGACACGCCTGCCGAGCGACGCCTGAGCTCCCCAACCATGACCCGCGGGTCGAACCTTGGGCGGGCTGAGGAGAATTACGTATGGACGCGCGAGGGTTTATGTTGCTCCCTAGAACGGATGCCTTCGAACCACGCGTCGGTCATCGATTTCACCGAGGCCGCGTATGACCTCGAGGTCGCAGGCGATGCCTGGCTTTCAAAGCTGATCGAAGCGGGGCGCCCGTTTCTCGACCACGGTCTGGGTGTGTTCGCGCTCACCTGCAGGCGTCCATTGGAGCCTGGGCCGCTGGAGATCGATCAGCTCCATCTGACTGCAGCAGATTCACGCTTCGCCGAGGGTATCGCCGCACTTCAGGAGCGCACCGACATGGCGCTCCTCTGGCCGATCACCCGGCCCGGGCCACCCAAGACGCTAAGCGAGGTCACCGACGACCACGGCGCCGAGCTCTTTGGCCAGATCATGCGGTACTTCGATTTCGCAAACGACGGTCTCGGCATCAATGCCTTCGATCCGGACGGACGTGGCATCTTCCTCATCTCGGCGCTCCCTCGAGTGATGGGCCTCTCCCACAAGGCCCGCGAGCGCTGGCAGATGGTCGCAGCTCATTTCGGTGCTGGCTACCGCCTTCGTCGTGCGATTCAGGCGCAGGCGGCCCTCGACGACCCCGGCCTGGAGCTCCCCCATGGTGCGGAAGTGGTGATCGACCCGAGTGGCTTCCGAGTTACCGAGGCGCTCGGGCCTGCGAGGTCTCCAAGCGCCCAAGAGGCGCTGCGCGACGCTGCGCGGCGGATCGACCGTGCCCGCGGCTCGATGCGCGAGAGCGATCCCGGAGGCGCGCTCCAGCTTTGGCAGGCGCTCGTCCGAGGTCGGTGGTCCACCGTCGACTGGTTCGACTCGGACGGCCGCCGGTATGTCATCGGCATTCCGAACACGCCCGGCCACGACGACCCGCGCGGGCTGACCGAGCGCGAGCTCCAGGTCGTGGCCTATGTGTTCTACGGGCTCACCAACAAGATGATCGCGTATCACCTCGGCCTGTCGACAGCACGGGTCTCGGGACTCCTCTCCTCGGCCATGCGGAAGCTCGGAGTGCGAACTCGGGCGGCGCTCATCAAGCGGTTCAAGGATTTCGCGATCCTCACCAAGCCCAGCCGCTGAGTGCTGCCGGTTTCTTGCCAGTGCTTGCGCGGCGCAAGTACCACTGCTCTTCGTGGCTTCGAACACGAGCTTTCGGACCCGGTCGGTGGTCCTACTCGTCGCGCTCGGCGTCGCGCTGACGAGCTGCTCGATCACGCGGGTCAAGTGGCGAATTAGGCGTGACAAGGCCATGGACGCGGGCAAGTCCGCCTACATGGGCGCCCCTCTTCGCTTCGCCAAGTCCGAGCGCCCGCCGAACGTCATCATCCTACTGACGGATGACCTCGGAAAGTACGAGGTGTCCACGTACGGCGCGGACCACATCGCGACCCCGAACATCGACCAGCTCGGCGCCGAAGGGATCGTATTCGAGGAAGGCTACGTCACCTCGCCGACCTGTGCGCCGTCTCGCGCGGGAATCATGACCGGCCGCGTCCAGAACCGCTACGGCTTCGAGACCCAGATCATGGAGCACTATCCGACCAACTGGGTCGAGTACATCTCGGGGCGCTGGATCGTCGATACCGGAGAGTTCGTCGTGAAAGCCAAGCCTTCATTCCCGGCCGAGTGGCAGGCTCACAAGCAAGGGGTCCCACCCTCCGAGATCACGCTTGTCGAGGTGCTCAAGAAGCATGGCTACTCCACGGGGCTCGTCGGCAAGTGGCACCTCGGTGTGTCGCGCAAACAGGTCCCCCTCGAGCGCGGCTTCGACTACCAGTTCGGCTTCTACGGGGCCTTCTCCCTGTACACGCCCGAGCGAAACTGGCCTCACGTCATCAACCACGAGCACCAGTCGTTTAGCGCTCAGTACCAGTGGGGGATGGGACGCCGCGAGGATGCTGCCATTCTCGAGAACGGCAAGGTCGTCCGCGAAGAGCAGTACCTCACCTACGCGTTTCGCGACCGGATGAAGCAGTACATCCAGGATCACAAGGACGAGCCCTTCTTCTTGTACGCGGCGTTCAACGCCCCCCACGTGCCGTTTCAGGCGCCCGTCGACTACTACTGCCGGTACGCACACATCGAGGATGACAACAAGCGTGTCTATTACTCGATGATCTCCGCCCTCGATGACGCGATCGGCGAGGTCCACCAGACGATCAAGGATGCCGGGATCGAAGAGAACACCCTGATCTTCCTCTTGAGCGACAACGGAGGCGCCTCGTACACCCACGCGACCGACAACGGTCCGCTCAAAGGAGGAAAGCTCACCCAGTTCGAGGGTGGCATCAACGTCCCCTTCATGATGAAGTGGAAGGGAAAGCTGCCCGCTGGGATGCGCTATCAGCATCCCGTCTCTTCGACGGACATCTTCGCCACCTCGGTCGCGGCCGCCGGCGCGGCGCTTCCAGGCGACCGCGAGTACGACGGGGTCGATCTGGTGCCGTACGTCACGGGCGCCAAAGAAGGCATCCCTCATGAGACTCTGTTCTGGCGTGCCGATCACATCTGGGCGATCCGCGACGGAAGGTACAAGCTGATCCTCAGTGTGCGGGATGGATGGGCCGAGCTGTACGACCTCGAGGTCGACAAGCCCGAACAGATCAACGTGAAGAAGCAGATGCCCGAGCTCTACGAGGCGCTGCGTGAGCGCCACGAACAGTGGCAGAACGAGAAGCTCAAGACCAAGCCGATGTGGCCCCGGATCATGGACAAGCGGTTCGTGCTCGACGGCAAAGAATATCTCTTTCCCGCATGAAAAGCGGGCCTCATCGAAGGTTGTTGCCGTTCGGGATGCTCTTGGTCACGGTGCTTGCAGAGCCCACGTCCGTATCGGCGCAACAGCCCAAGCTCGACATCAAGCTCTTCGCGGGCGCGAGCAGCACGACTTACGTGTCGCTTCTCGAGACGGGACGCGAGCGCGACACATTCGCCGGCTGGCAGATCGGGTTTGGGCCCCGACTCCGTAAGCGGCGCTGGTTCGTCGAGGCCTTGTTCTCGTTCAACCGCTGGGCCTTCCGTGCGACCGACGACGTCTTCAGTTTCCGTGGCCGTGTGAACTCCTTCGAGCTTCCGATCAATGCCGGCTTCATCCCGTACAAGAATGCCTTTTTTAAGGTCTTCCTCTACGCGGGATACGTCAATCATTTCAATACGCGGATCATCGCCGACGTGAGCATTGAAGGTGTCGAGGAAACGCAGGAGGTTCGCCTGAGGCCGAAGGAGGCCAACCTCGCAGTCTACCAAGCGATCGCTCGGTTCGGTCTCAACTTCGATCTCGCGATGTTCAATTTTGACTTCAACTACTCGATCTCGATGAACAGCGCGGGCACTGATTCGTACAGGACGAGCTACCACCAGCTCCAGTTCAACCTCGCGTATCTGTTCTAACCGGACAGCACGCCAGGCTGCGCTACCCTTCGTGGCTGTGGATCGCAACAGCCTCATCAAGATCGCACTCGCCGCAGCGGTCGCAGGGCTCTTCGCCTGGGTCTACGTGTCCGGAACGTACGAGCAGTTCGATCCGGCCTCGTTGCGCGATTGGGTTCGAGCCGCAGGCCCCTGGGGAGGTCTTCTCTTCATCGTTTCCTATTCGGTGCTGCAGCCGTTCGGGCTCAACGGGCTGGTGTTCCTGTTGAGCGCGCCGATGATCTGGGGCCCCACGGAGGCGTTCCTGTTGAACTGGGCGGGCACCGTCGGCACCGGGCTGTTCTCGTTCGCAGGCGCGCGCTTCTTCGTCCGAGACTGGCTGCAGGCACGACTCCCTGCACGGGTGCGGCGCTTCGACGAGCGACTTCAGAGCCGAGGATTTCGCACCGTCTTGCTCCTACGACTGATCTTTTACACCACACCCTCGGTGCAATGGGCGCTCGGCGTCTCGAGGGTCCGGTTCCCGCCATTTCTCGCCGCCTCCGTCCTCGGCGTGGCCCCGTTTACGCTCGCGACCACGCTCGTCGGTGTTCGCGTCGCGGCTTGGGTCGACGCGCATCCCGTCGCCACCTGGCCCTGGGACAAGATTTGGCCCGTCGTCATCATCGCCGCCGGCGTCGCGGCCGCCCTCGGCATCTTCTTGGTCCGCAGGTGGCGGCGAACTGCGGTGGAGTAGGGCCCGGCCCAGCGTTCCGCCGGCCTGGCTGTCCCGGTTCGCCTGCGCTAGGGCAGATCCGTGAGACCGATTCGAGTCGAGCGACGAATCGCCGCAGCTCCAGAGCGAGTCTTCGAGGTCATCCTCGACGTCGACCGCTACCCGGAGTGGAACCCGTTTACGCCCCGCGTCAGCATCCGGACCGACGAGGTCGCGGTCGGCAAAGAGTTTGATCTCGACTGCCGGATGACCGACACGCAGTTGCTCGAGGGCGAACGAGAGGTCGTTTTGGCGCTCGATCGCGCCGCCCTCGAGTTCTGCATGGGTACATCGCGGACGTGCGGGCGTCCCGGCATCCGAAGCTTTCGGTGGCAGAAGTGTAGACCGGCGCCCGGTGGCGGTACGAACTTCGAGAACTACGAGTCGTTTGACGGACCGCTTGGCCCCCTCGTCTACCTCATGTACCGGAAGCGTTTGAAAAAGGCATTCGAACGGTACTGCGACGCCCTGGCAGAGCGCGCGCTCGCCCAATACTGACGCTGGCGTCGCCGGCACCACGGCGTTACGCTCTGGCTCGTGGAAAAATTGCCGGCGCCCGAACTTCCCTCGTGGATTGCAAAGGAAGTCCCGTTCACGCGTTACCGCGTCGCCGTCGATGAACGGCTCCGGATGCACGTCATGGAGACGGGCAGGGGCCTTCCCGTGCTGATGGTGCACGGTAATCCGACCTGGGGCTTCCTCTATAGGAAGGTCGCCATGTGCCTTCAGGGGCTTGGGCTTCGCCTGATCATGCCCGACTTGATCGGTTTCGGGCTGAGCGACAAGCCCCGCGACTTCGGTGTTCACACGATCGTGAACCACAGCCGCTGGCTCGGTTCTCTCATCGATCAGCTCGACCTCGATGACGTCATCCTGGTCTGCCAAGATTGGGGCGGAGCAATTGGCACGCATCCATTCACCAGTCGGCAGGACCGTCTCGGAGCGATGGTGGTTCTGAACACGGTCCTCGATGCTCCGGCGCCAGGCTTCAGGCCCAGCGCGTTTCATCGGTTCTCGCATCTCCCCCTGCTCAGCGACTTCGCCTTTCGTCTCCTGCCGTTACCGCAGGCCGCGCTCCACCTTGCCCAGGCTGACAAGTCCAGCATCCGCGGCAACGTTGCCAGGGCCTACCGCTATCCGTTTCGCGACATTCGCGATCGCGTCGCGCCGTTGGCAACGGCCCGCATGGCGGTCGACCGCATGGATCACCCATCGATTCCGGCGCTCGAGGAGTGCGCGGCGTTGGTGCGCGCATTCGATGGACCCAAGGCGATGGTCTGGGGCAGGGGCGACCCGATTCTCGCTCGGGCTCTCAAGCGTACGCGAGCCCTGCTCGGCGATCCGCCCGTCACCGAGACTCAGGCCGGGCACTTCCTGCAGGAAGAGGTGCCTGAAGAGATCGCCGCCGCCATCCTCGACGTCGGCCGGCAGCTAGGCCGCGCTTCGATGGAGGCCGCGCAAAAGCAGGCGTAGCGACGACCAAAGCTGCTCCTGGTACGCGCTTCGCGATGGGATTGTTCCTCCAAGCCAGGTCACCAGCCCAAAGTAGTGCGCACTGAACAGCTGCTGAGCCGCGTTCATCGGCTCGACATCGGGATCGAGCTCCCCGCGCTGCCGGGCCCGCTCCACCAGCCCCGCAATCCGTTGGACCAACGCGAAGGTCCACGCCGCGGACTCCGCACGCTCCGCGCCGTTGGTGAAGAGGAGCTCTTTTACGAATACTCGACTGAGTCGTCGCTCCTCCGCGTAGCAATCCGCCAGAGCATCGAAAAGCCGAGCGAGCTCCTGTTCGAGCGTCGCCGCGTTCATCGCTGCGAACGCGTCATCCGCCGCCTGGTCGACCCGCCGTTGCATCAGATGGATCAGCAGGTTTCGCTTCTCGGGGAAGTAGTTGAAGAGCGTGCCCGCGGCGATGTCGGCGTGATCCGCGATCTGGCGGGTCGACGTCGCCTCATACCCCTGGGTCGTAAAGAGCTTCCACCCGGCCTCTTCGATGCGGCGTAGTGTCTCCTCTTTGCGGCGTTCGCGGCGACTCATCGGGCTCTTCGGCCGACTCTCCGTCCCAGGGGCGCGCATCACAACTTTTCCGCACCCGGGCAAACGTTCGTCAGCTCACCGAAGCGGAGGATCGCGAGCACGCGACGGCTGTTCACTCTAGTCAGCGATGGGTCGCGCGTGATACCAGCACCTACCTCGCCCCATGTCTCGGTCGAAGGCACACAAAGCCCTATTTGTAGCCCTTTTGGGTATAACCCTTGGTTGCGGTGATCCGAACGGTGGCCCGCCGGAGGAGGTCGCGGCCAGTGTGGCTGGCGTCGTTGGCGGTTGGGCGGCGACCCATGCCCAGATCTTTTCGACCGTGGAGATCCGTCGGGCCGGAGCGCCGTCCGGGTTCTGCTCCGGGACGCTGATCTCGCCCAGGCTCGTCGTGACGGCTGCCCACTGCGCGGTGGTCGAACCCGAAGAGGGCAGTGTCGAACCGGCAGCGCCTGGCGCTCTTTGGGTCGCAGCGGGTCATCTGGCGAGCAAGTCCGTGACCGACGGGATGATGCGGTCGGTCGCCGAAGCGCGGGTCCACGGCGAGTACGACCACGACTTCATCATGGGTCGCAGCCGGGCAGGCGCCGGTCAGGGCGGGATTGGATCTCCGAACGACATTGCTTTACTGTTTCTCGATCGCCCGTTTCGTCACATCACACCGGCAGCGCTTCTGAGACCGGAGCGTGAGGCGGCTCTGGTTCGGCACGGCGACGTTGCCTTCGTGGCTGGATACGGGGTTCACGATCTCGAGAATCGGGCGAGTGGCGAGCTCTACATCTCCGACGCCATCGTCGACATCATCGGCGAACGCGAGGTGCTCACACGTCGCGGCGACGGTCTCGGCGACTCCTGCTACGGCGATTCCGGCGGTCCGCTCTATGTTCCGACCGAAGAGGGTGACTTTCTCGTCGGTCTGGTCTCGCGCGGCCGATCAGACGTCGAACGCGACTGCGGCGACGGCGGGGTCTATAGTCGGCTCTCCGCCCACCTCGCTTGGATTGCCGAGGCTGGTGGCGCCGCCTTCGAACCTCGTTGGGACGCGAGTGACGAGCCGCTCTCCTTTACCGAAGACGGCGCCGATCCGATCACAGCCCCTCGCGGCGGAGCCCTTCACGGCACCGGAGCTTGTTCGGTGGGAGTCGTCGGTGCTCCCGGGAGCTCACCGCTCGTCGCGCTGATGCTCCTCCTCGGTCTGATGCTTCTGTCACGTCCATTGTCAGCGCGCTGACCGTGCCCTAGGCTCCCGTCGGGGATGGAGCAGCCAACGCAACGTTCGCGAGCGCGACTGACGAAGATCGTCTGCACGGTTGGTCCTGCAACCCGCAGCTCCGAGACCCTCGCTGACCTTGCCGGAGCCGGGATGAACCTCGCCCGGCTCAACATGTCGCACGGCGACCACAAATCCCACCTTCAGGTCATTCGGAACCTGAAAAGCCTGAGCAAGAAGCTGCCGCATCCGGTTTCGATCCTCATGGATCTGCAGGGTCCCGAGATTCGCACAGGCGAGCTCGCCGAGAGCCTCGATCTCAAAGCGGGTGACGTGTTCTATTTCAGCGTGATCGCCGATGACGCGGAGGAGCGTAGCGTTCACGTCAACTATCAAGACCTGGTCAATGACCTCCGGGTTGGCGAGCGGGTCACCGTCGACAACGGTCTGATCAACCTCGAGGTGCTCGAGGTGTTCGAGCATCGACTGAAGTGTCGCGTTCTCGATGGCGGCACTCTCGGCTCCCGCAAGCACGTCAACCTTCCGGGTGTTCGGGTCAACCTGCCTTCCATCACCAAGAAGGATCGGGAGGACATCGCCTTCGCGATCGAACAAGATCTCGACTTCATCGCGCTCTCGTTCGTGCGCGGAGTCGAGGACGTCCAAGAGGTCCGAGAGATCGTCCAAGCCGCCGGCGGACACCAGCGTCTGATTGCAAAGATCGAGAACCAAGAAGGCGTCGCAAACTTCGATGCGATCCTGGACGCGGCGGACGGCATCATGGTAGCGCGCGGCGATCTCGGGGTCGAGGTTGCGTTCGAAGAGTTGCCGGTGCTTCAGCGCGACATGATCCGGCGCTGCGCCATCGTAGGTAAGCCGATCATCGTGGCTACGCATCTCCTCGAATCGATGATCGAGAATCCGCTGCCCACACGCGCCGAAGTGACCGATGTGGCGAACGCGGTCTACGAGCAGGCGGACGCGATCATGCTGAGCGGCGAAACGGCAGCAGGAAAGTACCCCGTCCGGTGCGTCGAGGTGCTCGATACGATTGCGCGGCGAATCGAGATGGGACCCGGCCTCGATTTCTACAAGGAGCGTCCGGCTCCCGAGACCCAGCGCGCTCACATCGCCCAAGGTGCCTGCCGGCTTGCCGATTCCCTCGACGCGAAGGCGATCGTCGTCATGACCCGGCGCGGTCAGTTTGGGCAGTTGGTCGCGAGCTATCGTCCTCGGAGCGCCATCATTTACGCCTTCACGAACATGAGCACGACGCGGCGTAAGCTCTGGCTCAACCGTTCGGTCGTGCCCTTTCGCATGAACCTGTCGAACGACCCCGAGAAGACGATCGTCAACGCACTCGCCAAGCTCCGCGATCGCCGGGTAATCGGACCTGGGGAGCCCGTGGTCGTCGTCTCCGACGTCGCGACCGCGACGGGCGATTTGGTGACTAGCATACAGGTTCGGGTCTCTGAGTAGCACCGCGCTTGGTTTGGCCTTATGCCTATACTCAATGCGGTCGCGTGTTCTCTTAATCTTGGGGCTTGGCTTGGTGGCAGCGTGCGGCTCGACCGAGCAATTGATCGTCGCCGAGCTCGAGGCCTCGGTCGTCTACGGCGATGACGACCGGGTCGAGGTCTACGCCGCGGCGGATCAAGAGCTTCAGCGCATCGCAGAGCAGTCGGTCGTGGCGCTCATCCCGGCGGGCCGCGTCCAACCCCTCTCCGACGGCACGTTTGGGTTGCTCGCGTCGAGCTTGAAAGATCGGCATGACCTCTGCGAGGATGAGCCCTTCGCGAACCAGCCGGTCGCCGCGTCCTGTTCGGGTGTGCTCATCGCGGACGACCTCGTGCTCACTGCGGGCCACTGCGTCGGGGACTCACGTCCGTGTACCCTGTTCAATTACGTCTTCGACTACTACCTGAACGCGCCGGATCGCCTCGCGTCGATCGATGGCGACGACGTATACACCTGCTCCCGGATCGTGCTTGACGAAGATTCGTTTGGAAGCCAGCTCACCCCGGACTTCGCCATCATCCAACTCGACCGACCGGTCACCGGCTCCCATGCACCTGCAAGCGTGCGTCGGGCAGCGCCGCTGTCCGAGCGAGCCCCGCTGACGATGATGGGCTCGGGAAGCGGGCTCCCCGTCAAGATCGATGACGGAGCCTCGATCGCAGATGCGCGCGCGGAGCGAGGTGACTACTTCGTCGCCAACCTCGACGCATTCGAAGGGCATTCGGGAAGCGCGACATTCGACGAAGACAATCGGCTTGCCGGTATTCTCATCGGCGGCCGCGTGCCCGACTACGTCTTCGTCCCTGAAGAAAACTGCACCCGCACCAACCGCTTCGACGATTCGATGGCGGGCGAGATCGTCCACAACATCGCGCCGATCATCGCGACACTGTGCGACAGCGGCGAGGGCGACGAAACGCTCTGCGATCCGGACGCATGCGACGGAGGACCCTGCGGCGCACACTCCGTATCCGGGGACGACGACCCCTCGAGCACGCCAGGCGACGTTGCAGGGGGTGCATCGGGCTGTCGAGTAGCGACAAGCGGAGCGCAGCCGCCTGCCCTCCTGTTGCTGCTCTTCGGCTGGGTTGCAATCCGGCGCGTCAGACGGAAAGCCGCCTGACGACGTCGAGAGCTTCGTGCACGTGCTTCTTCGCGTTCAGCTGGGAATTGAAGACGTGCTGTACCGTACCCTCGCGATCGATGACGTAGGTCACCCTCCCGGGTAGGAGTCCCATCGTCTTTGGAACGCCATAGGCCTTCCGCAGTTCTTTGTCGGCATCGCTCACGAGGAGAAACGGTAGCCGGTGATGCTCGGCAAACCTCTTGTGCGATCGCTCGCTGTCCTGGCTCACCCCGATCACCACGGCGCCCGCGTCGACGAAGTCCTCGAAGTTGTCGCGAAACGTGCAGGCCTCGGCCGTACAGCCGGGGGTCTCGTCCTTCGGGTAGAAGTAGAGCACGACCATTTTCTCGCCTCGAAACTGAGAGAGTGAGATGCGGTCTCCGTCCTGCGTCGTTTTCGTGAAATCGGGGGCGCTGTCCCCCACGCCGATGCCTGCCATCCGATGCCTCCGGCGTGAACCGTATCACGGGGTCGGGTTGAAAAAAGTGGAACACGTTCTATTCTTGCCCGATGGACGACCGCTTCTACACGCCTTCGATCCCCAACGGCTGGTACCAGATCGCCTACTCCGACGAGATCCAACCCGGCGACGTGAAGCCGCTCAAGTACTTCGGGCAGGACCTGGTCATCTGGCGAAGTGAAGAGGGCGAGCTCTGCGTCCTCGACGCCTTCTGTCCCCATCTCGGTGCCCATCTCGGACACGGTGGCAAGGTGAAAGGCAGCTCGATCGAGTGTCCCTTCCATGCCTGGCAGTTCGGCACCGACGGAAAGTGCACCGCCGTCCCCTACGCCGAGCACCTACCTCGCAAAGCGCGCCTCCCGAAATGGCAAACCAAGGAGGTCGCCAACATGGTGATGTGTTGGTACCACGCCGCCGGCGATCCCCCGAGCTTCGACATTCCAGACGAGGTTCCCGAGTGGGGCGACGACGAGTGGACGGAGTTCATCAGTCGGGAGTGGACGATTCGTACCACCAACCAGGAGATGGCGGAGAACGCCGTAGACTCCGCGCACTTCCATTATCTGCACGGGACCACCAGCATGCCCAAGTCCGAGGCGTCGTTCGACGGCCCGATCCTCCGCGTGTACTCGGGGGCCGGCATGGAGACTCCTCGCGGCACTGTCGACGGCTCGATCGAGAGCCTCAACTACGGCTTCGGCTTCTCGGTCGTTCGTTTCAAGGGGATCGTCGAAACGCTCAACATCGCTTCGACGACACCGATCGACGAAGACCACTGCCATCTTCGATTCAACTTCAGCGTGAAGAAGACCGGTGGTGCCGAGATGGCACGTGGCGTCGGCAAAGCGTTCGTTGCCGAGGTGAGTCGGCAAGTCGAGCAAGACATCCCCATCTGGGAGAACAAGATCCAGCACGAGAAGCCCCTCCTTTGTGATGGAGATGGGCCGATCGCACTCTTCCGACGTTGGTGCACGCAGTTCTATACCTATCCCGAGGATCAGCAGGCCGCGGAGTAGGGACGGTGTTCGAGCTCGCGGAAGTCGAAGAAGCGTTCCGGCACTACTGGCACACCGGTATGATCCGCGAGGATTGGAACGCATGGGCGGATCTCTTCACCGAGGACGTCGTCTACGACGAGCGCGTCCTCGGCACGATGCGCGGTCGCGAGACCGTTCGCGCCTGGATCGTCCCGCTGATGGAGCAGTACGGAGAGATCTACGGCGTCTACGACTGGCATGTCGCGGACCCGAGCGGTCGCGTGGTGTTCCGCATGGTCAACCGCCGCGACCATCCAAGCGGCAAGGGGCATCTCGATTTCCCTGGGATCACGATCCTCCAGTATGCAGGCCACAACCAATGGTCGGCGGAGGAAGACTACTGGGCGGAAAAGCTCGGCGTCCAGCAGTTCCAAGAGTACGGCGCCGCGATGAAGGCGCACGACCCGGATCATCGCAACAAGCGCACCCGGCTTCATTGGGGCGACGGTCCAGACTGGACGATCGGAAAGCGCTCGTTTTGGGACTGGCCCGATCGGCAGCGCCCCTAGCGCGCCGAGGGAGATCCTCCGCGGTGCTTCGATACGCGTCAGTACTCGGCGTCGAAGTCGATCTCGATCGGCTCCCGGCTTGACGGTCGAGCCTGGCAGGCGAGGACCCACCCGCGCTCGATATCGCTCGGCTCGAGTGCGTCGTGGTTTTGCATCGTCACGTGGCCGCTCTTCAGCAGCGCCATGCAACAGCCGCAGTACCCGTCCTCGCACGAGGACGGAGGCTTGTACCCGGCCTTGACCGCGGAATCGAGTAGGGTGGCGCCCTTTGCGTACGGAACCTCGTGGGATTGCCCTTCGAGTAGCATCCTGAACGATGCGGGGATCTCGTCGTCGCTTTGCTCCGGGACGGTTGCTTCGGACTCCTCTTTGCGGTCCGGGTCCACCGGCGAGATGAAGCGCTCGAACTTGGTCTGTCCGATATCGATGTTGGATGCTTTGAAGGCCTCCTCGACTGCATCCATGTATCCCGTCGGACCGCAGACGAAAAACTCTCCGTCATCCCATCCTCGGATCTGCTCTTGGATGTCGGGGACCGACAGAAAGCCGCTCTCGCTGTCCAGGTGATGCACGACCTCGAGCCGGTTTGGGAACTCCTTTCGCCAAACCTCGATCTCGTCCCCAAAGATCACCGACTCCGGGTCGCGGTTCGCATAGACCAACTTCACCGGCCGCTGAGTCGTTCGTAGCGCGGACTTCATGATCGAGAGCACGGGTGTGATGCCGCTACCACCTCCGAACAGGACGATCCCGTGGTCGCCCTCGTTTGAGCGGAGCACGAAGCGACCTTCCGGCGGCTGGACGAGAATCGAGTCTCCGACCGAGAGCTGGTCGTTGAACCAGTTCGAGACTCGGCCCTCATCGACCCGTTTCACGGTGACTTTGGGCCAGGGGTCGGTCTCTGGCGCGCTCGAAAGCGAGTAGCAGCGGCGAAGCTGCATTCCGTTCCATGGAACCTCGAATGTCAGGAACTGCCCGGCGCGGTATCGGAACGCCTCACGCAACGATTGTGGAACATTGAGGATAAATGACCGGGTGTCGTGAGTTTCTTGAACGATTCCTGCTATTTCAAGGTTGTGGAAGTCAGCCGGCATCCAATCCTATCTCCAACTAGAACGTGTTTCACTCTAGGTCCAACTCGGGAATCACGCCAGCCCCCCCTGGTACCGCTGGCAAACGGCTCTAACTTCCCGTAGCCTGGTTAATCCCTAGAGGCCAATCCCCCCCAATCATGGACCTCCGCACAGTACGCACCACGACGACAGGACGACCTCGGCCCGCCCAGCAGCGGCGCACCGTAGGAATCGATCTTGGTACCACCAACACGGTGTTGGCCACCAACTTGGAGGCCCTCGACTGGGGGGACCGGGGCTGTGTGATGCCCTCCGCCGTGGCCTTTCAACCGAACGGCTCGACTCTGGTCGGAGCCCCCGCGCGGCTTCGGCGCGCGATGGATCCCAAGAACACCATCCTCTCGGCCAAGCGAATCATCGGTGCCCGCTGGCACTCGTCCTACGTCAATCAGTTTCGAGAGCACTATCCGTACGAGCTCTTGCCGAGCGAAGATGGCGGGGCGGCCTTCGGCACCCGCCGTGGCATCTTCACTCCCGTGGACATCGGTTCGCGCGTCGTTGCGGGTCTGACCGAGCTGACCAAGTGTATGCCCGCGGGCACACACGCCGTCGTGACGGCCCCCGTCGGGTTCGATGAGAGACGCCGAAGAGCCACTGCGCGTGCCGTTGCTGGTGTCGACTTTGAAAGCGTCCGGGTTGTCGAGGAGCCGGTTGCGACAGCGCTCGCGTATCTGAATCGAAGCAATCTCAAGCACGGGTTCGTGTACGACCTTGGCGGGGGCACCTTCGACGCGGCGGTCGTCGACTGTAGTCGTTATCCGTTTCGCGTGATCGGGCATGGTGGCGATCCGTACCTCGGCGGTGATGACATCGACCGCACGATTGCCCTGCACGTCGCCGATCGCGCACTTGCGCGCGACGGCTGGGACCTCACCAACGACGCCGGCACATTCGATCGACTGGTTCATGCCTGTGAGATGGCCAAGTGTGCGCTCAGCGAATCGGAGCAGGCGGCGATCGCCATTCCGAGCGTTGACCCGGCCGCGCCGGAAAGCTGCGGGATCGTCTCGATCACACGTGCGGAGGTAGAGCAGCTCACCATGGACCTGGTTCGCAGGACGTTTGGCATCTGCGATGAGGTGCTGGCGCAGGCCGGCGTTCGGGCGCGTGACGTCGACGCGGTCTTCCTCGCAGGAGGCAGCACGCTACTCCCCGGCCTTCGCGGCTACATCAGTCAGTACTTCAACAAGCGGCCGCGCTTTGACCTGGATCCGATGCATGTCGTCGGCCTCGGAGCGAGCCTCGCGGCCGCCCGGCCGGCGGTTTCCGAGCTCCTCCACTCCTACGCTTGAGGCGCCAGCTACGCTCGGCCGTTACACTCGGCAGCGCGGGGCAGGATCGATGCGGCCCTATGCCTAGTTCGACAGTGCGCGGACGACCTCGGGGTCCAAGTGCACGTCCTGCTGCGGGAACGGAATACCGATGCCGGCTTCGTCGAGCGAGGCCTTGCAGGCCTGCGTGGTCGCCTGCCAAACATTCCAGAAGTCTTCGGTCTTGCACCAGATTCGGACCTGCCAGTCGACCGATGAGCCTCCCAGGGCTTTGAGAAACACCTGCGGAGCCGGGTCTTTGAGCATGCCCGGGATGCTGGCTGCTGCCTTTTCGAGCACGGCCCGCGTGGCGTCGATGTCGGCCGAATACTCAGCGCCCACATCGATATCGACGCGCCGTATGTCGTATCCGCTGTAGTTCGTGATCGTGCTTCCAAACACCGCTCCGTTCGGAACGATCAGCTTCTTGTTGTCGACTGTCCGGAACTCGCAGGTGAACAGGTCGATGTGCTCGCAGGTCCCGGTGTCTCCGTTCACCTCGACGAGGTCGCCGACTTTGAACGGCCGGAATACAAGGAGCATGACCCCTGCGGAGAAATTGCCGAGAGTGCCCTGGAAGGCCAGACCGATCGCGAAGCCTGCAGCCGCCAACACCGCGGCGAAGCTCGCCGTCTGGATGCCAAACACGCCTAGGCATCCCAGAACGACGCCGATCAGAATCACGTAGCGCGCTAGCTTCGCGAAGAATCGCGTGAGCGTCGCGTCGAACTGTCGACGTTCGAGGGTTTTGCGGACCGCCCGCTCGGCCCATCCCGCAATGATCCAGGCGGCAAAGAGCGTGAGCAGGACACCCACTACTTTGGGGCCGTATTCGATCAACAGGTCGATGTACTTGTTCGCGTCGAGTTCCATCATTGCTCCGTAAATTCGAACAGGTCAGCGAAGAAGCTGGTCGAGGATGACGAGATTCTCTGCTTCGACGTCGTCGACTTCACCGTCGGAGATGATCATCGCACGAGCCGCATCGAGAAAGAGTTGACGGTGCTCGCGAGGAATGTCGGCTGGGTCGAGATCGTCCGCCCGAGGCGGGACTTCGAGCCACTGCGCGACCTCTTTGCGCTCCTCTTCGCCGAGTTCCAGGCGATCGACGAGTTGGACGATGAAGGCTCGCTCCTCGGAGGTGACCTCTAGATCCGCCCATGCGAACGAGCATACGAACCGCATGAGTTGGAGTCTGTCTTCCCGGTCTAGGCTATCCAGCATGCGTCGGACTCTACTCCGCTCGCCCCGTCCGTACTAGTCGGAAGGAGGCGCGTCTGTCACCTGCTCGAAGCCCTGGGCAGCGCAACTCCCGAGCCTGGAACGGTCGAGAAGCCCCAGGACCAGAACCGCCAGCAGAATCACGACTCCGCCGGCGCCGATAAGCCTGAACAGAAACCCCCGATCACCACGCCGAATCGGCGGCTCGTCTTCGTCCACCACGTCGGCCAGCCTCCTACAGCTGGCCGGTCCAAGCAAGATGCTACCGCACCCGGCGTTTTGGGCTATGGTGCGCCTCCGATGGCCACCCAAGTGACGATGCCCCAGCTGGGCGAAAGCGTCGTCGAAGGCACGATTGGCAAATGGCTCGTTTCCGTGGGCCAGAGTGTCTCGAAGGACGAACCACTGGTCGAGATCCTCACCGACAAGGCCGACAGTGAGGTGCCCGCCCCGGTGTCGGGTGTCGTGACCAAGCTACTTGCCTCCGAAGACGACATCATCGCGGTCGGCGATGCGATCTGCGAAATCGACGAAAGCGCAGAGGCGAGCGCGACGGCCGAGGCGCCGGCCGCGAGCCCTCCGTCGGCACCTGAGCCCGCCTCGGAAGTTTCCGCTCCGACCTCGCCGTCGGTTCGCAAGCTTGCACGTGAGAACGACGTGGATCTGGCGAGCGTGAAGGGTAGCGGCGACGGTGGCCGCATCATGCAAGGGGATGTGATGGCAGCGATCGGCAGCACGCATTCCGAGGAGCGCACCGCCACGCCGCCGCCACCACCACCCGAAGCCGTCTCCGCTAGGCCTGCAGCTACTCCGACGGCGCCGCGGCGCGCTGCGCCGGCAGCATCGTCGGGAACCGGTCCCGCCGGGGCGTTTCGCGTGCCCCCGTATGTCCCGAAGGACGGCGACGAGATCGTGCCGTTTACGCGCCGGCGCCGGATCATCGCTGACCACATGGTTTACTCGAAGCAGACCGCGCCGGACGTGGTCACCTTCGCCGAGTGCGACCTACATCGAACGGCGGTGCTTCGCGATCAGCACAAGGCCCAGTTCAAGAAGGACGGCCTCAGTCTGACGTACCTTGCCTTCGCGATCGCAGCGACTGCACGAGCGCTTCGAGAGTTTCCCGAGCTGAACGCGCGCGTCCTCGACGACGCGTTCGTCAAGCTCGCGGAGGTCAATGTCGGGATCGCCGTCGACACCGATCAAGGTTTGGTCGTTCCGGTCATCCGGAACACGGACGAGCTGACGATCCGCGGAATCGCCCGCGCCGTCGCCGATGTTGCGGAGCGCGCGAGGGCCGGTAACCTCACCCCGAACGACCTCGCCGGCAAAACGTTCACCGTTTCGAACCCCGGGCGGCGCGGCAATTTGGTCGGGGGTGCGATCATCTCCCAGCCCAACGTCGGCATCCTCCGGCTCGGCACGATCAAAAAGCGAGTGGTCGTCATCGAGCACGAAGGCGAGGATCTCATGGCCATCCACCCGGTGATGCACATGGCTCTCACCTACGATCACCGCGTCGTCGACGGCGTCCACGCCAACGGCTTCCTCTACCGCATCGGCGAAATCCTCGAGTACGGCGACTTCGAGCTCTGAAACAGGGGGACACGCACCCCCTCCCCATCCGCAACGATTCCGAACACATACGGACCGCACCGCGAATTCCTTCGCCCACGGAATACACTAGCGCGGAAGGAATTCGCGTTCGGGCGCGTAGCCCCCTGAAATGCTTGGGGTTTTGGGTGCCTTGCGTGTCCCCAGTTACTGGGTCGTCTTGTTGACGACGAAGCGGAGGTTCTTGAACTCGGTTTGGCCGAGCGTGTAGATGACCTCGCTGAGGGTGCGATAGGGGGTTCGCTTGTCGGCGATGACCTGTACGTTGCCGACGAAGGGCTGGTTCGCGAAGCGGGCCGCCGTCCGCTTCTTCCGGTCGCGAATCTCGCTAAGCGTCTTGTAGAGCGGAGTGATCAGGAAGCCGCTGCTTCCCCCTTGTTTGAGGCTCGGGTCGACGATGCCGTTGCGGAGCTCGAGCACGGGCTTGCCGTCGACCACGATGCTGCTTCGGGAGATCTGCACGGCCAAGGCCTCCGACACCTCGACCTGCGAGGTCGAGTACGGAATGCGCAACTCTGCGCTCTCTTGAACGGCCGCCGCCGACGAGGTGGCGAAGATCGCCATCATGTAGACGAGCAGAATCGTCAACATGTCCATCATCGGGTAGATGTTGAGCCCGAAGTGCTCCGGCTCCGGACGGCGTCGCAGCTTGGCTCGAACGACGCGGTTGACGTGCGACATCGATACAGGCTTGTCGGCGACCGGCGGCGCCAATGAGTCTCGTGGCGGTCGACTGCTCTCGTTCGCCATTACCGAATCCCCGCAGACAGCAACACGTCCGGAAAGAGATCCTCGTCTTCGCCGCGGACCGCATCCATCGCTGAGATCAGGTGCTCGTACGGCACCTCCGGATCCGCGCTGAGGGTCACTCGCGTCTCGTCGGCGAACTGCTCCTTCACGCGACGAACACAGGTGGTGAGCCCTTGCCAATCATGCTCGCCGTTCATGCCCGCCGGCACCGTGATCACCTTCCCGGGCGCCGTCGTGGTGCAGCCCCGAGCGAGCTTGCCACCCGAACCGGAGACGATGACGCCGGCACGCGTGACGGTGACGTTCAGGTTCAGTGCCTCGGTTTCCGCGGCACGCTTGCCGATGCCGCCCCTTCTGTACTCGGGGAGCGCCGCCTCGACCTGCGAGAAAAAGGCCACCGTCGTGAGAGTCATCAGAAGGAACATGATGATGTTCACGACGATGTCCAAGAACGGGACGATATTCAGCTCTTCGTCGAGCTCTGACGGATCGGCATCTGGAATCTGCGTCCGTTTCCGAACGTAGGCGCGTTGACGCGGTGTCAGCCGAGCGGGCATGGCCGGCCCCGATCAACCACCGTGCCGACGCAGCGTGAGGAGGTTCTCGAGCTGCATCGTGACCTTTTCCATCTCGTGCTTGTGCCGCTTCGTCAGCCCGTGGAGCACGAGGTGAGCGACCATGAAGATCACGGCGATCAGAAGCCCGAGGAACGTGTTCCACATCGCCTCGGCGATACCGGCCGAGAGCAATGCCGTCTTCTGGGACGGATCGTCGATCGTACCCACTGCCTTGAAGGCACGAATGAGACCGCTGATCGTACCGAGAAGACCGATCAGCGTCGCGATGTTGGCGAGCGTCCAGAGTGAACCCGTTCGCTTCTCCAGTGCCGGAATCACCTCGCTCATCTTTTCTTCCATCGACGCGATCACCGCTTCCTCGCCGCGGTTCACCTGGGTGAGCCCCGACTTCACCACGTCGAGCAGCGGTACGGCCTTCGCCTCGCACTGTCGAATCGCGCGATCGATGTTTCCCGCCTGCACGAGCTTGCGGATCCGGTTCATGAACTCGGTCGCATCCACGCTGTAGTTCATGCGGATGTACCAGGCGCGGTCGATGATGACGCCCACGCCAAAAGCCAAGACACCGAGGTTGATGAACGAAAACGGAGCACCTTC
>CBDUCC010000016.1:0-20830 GCA_965365555.1 uncultured Myxococcales bacterium
AAGAATACAGCCGCAAGGACTTCTCCTCTGACCAGGAGGTTCGCTGGTGCCCGGGCTGCGGTGACTACGCCATCTTGGCTGCAGTCCAACGCACCTTACCGAGCCTCGGTTCGACGCCGGAGAACACCGTGTTCATCTCGGGCATCGGCTGCTCGAGCCGATTCCCGTACTACATGAATACATACGGGTTCCACACGATTCACGGGCGCGCACCGGCGATCGCCACGGGCCTGAAGCTTGCCAATCCCGATCTAGACGTCTGGGTCATCACGGGAGACGGCGACGGTTTGAGCATCGGCGGCAATCACTTGATGCATGTCCTTCGTCGCAACGTCGACCTTCAGATCATGCTGTTCAACAACCAGATCTATGGGCTGACCAAGGGTCAGTACTCGCCCACTTCTCAGGTCGGGAAAGTCACACCTTCGAGCCCGCTAGGGTCCATCGACCAACCCGTCGTGCCCACGCGTTTCGCGCTCGGAGCCGGAGCAACCTTCGTCGCGCGTGCGTTCGACACCTCGAAGAGGCTTCCGGATGCGCTCCGCGCCGCGAAGGAGCACGAGGGAGCCTCATTCGTCGAGATCCTTCAGAACTGCCCCGTCTTCAACGACGGCGTGTTCGAGATGATCACGGACCGGAAGAGCGGCCCGGCACACCAGCTCTGGCTTGAGCATGGAAAGCCGATGAGGTTCGGACCCAACGGTGAACGAGGTCTCCGCTTCAACCCCGAATCACTCGCTCTCGAGACCGTGACGATCGGCGAGGACGGGATCTCGGAGGACGACATCCTCGTACACGACGAGACGAATCAGTCCATGGCCTGGATGCTCACCGACCTTCCCGAGGTCGTGGCGCTCGGGGTCTTGTACCGGCACGCGGGGCCGGTGTACAACGAGTCCGCCGTGACGCAGCGAGAGATGGCCAGCGAGCGCTTTGGCGACGCCGACCTCCGGAACCTCCTCCGGCAAGGGCACACATGGACCGTCTCCTGACACTACGCCGCGAGGGGCAAGGTCAGCACGACGCGTAGCCCGTGCGGCTCCCGATTACACACCGCATCGTGACCGCCGAATCGAGACGCCAGATCTGCGAATCGGGCAAGCCCGATTCCGGATTTCGGTCTATGTTCTGCTTTGGCAAATGGGGCGAAGAGCGAACGAAGCTCGTTGGCGCTGAGGCTTCCGCCATCGTCTTCGAACGTCAATGCGACTGCGCTTCCGACAATCCGAGTGGCGACCCGCACGGACGACACCGAGCTGGTCTCACTCATGAATCGAGCGAGCGCACCGAGTGATTCTCGAGCGAGCCACAAGTCCAGGGCGACGCTCGGATCCTTCGCGCTGAGCTCGAGCTCGACCTTCCCAGTCAGCCCGGACACCGCGTTGGCAGCGAGATCGTTGAGCGACAGAACGCGAGCTCGGAGCGGGTCGTCGCTCGCGAGCGCGCCCAGTTGCCGCATGAGCTCCTTCCCCTCATCCGCAGCAACCTTGATCTCGCCCGCATACTTCTGGACCGCGTCCGGATTCGATGCGTTCTTTCGGACGAGGTGGGCATTGCCGATGACGACCCCCAGCAGATTGTTGATCTCGTGTACGACGCCGGCGGCCAGATCGCGGGCAGCCCGCATCCCCTCAGGATGCAGGATGCCTTTGCCATCCGGCGTACGCTCGCCTGCAGCCATCGACTAGACCTCCAGCAGTCGTTTGACGGCTCGGATGACCCTCGGAGCCTGTATGGGCTTTTCGATATACGCGTTGGCGCCGAGTGCCATCGCGCGATCCCGATCATGCGGCGCGTTCTCCGTCGTGATGATCACGATGGGCGTCTTCGCATGGCGAGGATCTCCTCGAACGTGGCGCACGAGCTTCAAGCCGTCCATCACCGGCATGTTCAAGTCTGTGAGCACCAGATCGAACTGCTGCGCAGCCAGGGCACGGATCCCAGCAAGGCCGTTTTCGGCCTCGATGACCTCCATCCCTGGGATTCGGGCGAGTGACTCTGCGAGCATGCTTCGCATCGTCTTGGAGTCCTCGACGACGAGGCAGCGGTACTGTCCCATGGCTACCTCCATCGTACGTCAGGAAGGAGAAGCCTCAAAGTTCGGGCCCTCCGGCGGGTTCTTCTCGGGTGAGCTCGCCGAGTCGATCTCCGAGTGCCCAAATTCCGAGCGATTGGTGACGCACTCCGGAACGACGAACGGCCAGTGGCATTCCTCCGACGACGGCGGTTTCCGGAGCCTCGATCAAGACCGTGCCTCCTCGCTTGTCGATCTCGGTGACACCGCGCGCTCCGTCGTCGCCCATCCCGGTGAGGACGACCGCGATCGCTTTGTTCCCAAGCACCCGAGCCGCGCTTCCAAACAGTTGATCGACCGAGGGCACGTAGTGGCAACCAGAATCCGGGGCGACGACGCGGAGCGCAGCGCCGCGATCGGCCGGTGCGATCTCGATGCATCGGCCGCCTGGGCAGACGTAGGCGTAACCGCGCGCGAGTCGTTCATAGGGCTTGGCTTCTGCCACACGCACGACCCCGTTTCGGTCGAGTCGTTCCGCGAACGTTCGCGTGAAACGAGGAGGCATGTGCTGTGCGATCACGATCGCAGCATCCATGTCTTCGTGGAGGTGTCGGAACAGCGTGACGAGCGCCTTGGGCCCGCCCGTGGACGCGCCAATGACGACGACCTTGCTCGGCGCTCGCTTGAGCACGGCGGGCTCATTCCGAACCGCGGAAGGACGTGCCGCTTCGGCCTCGAATCCGCCGCCCGCTGCTTGTCGCAGCGCCAGTGGCGAGAGCTGCTGGATGACCCGAATCTTCTCCACCAGTTGCCGTCGGAGGCTCTCGAGCGGCGCCTCCTCCTCTTGAGGCTTGGCGATGAAGTCGAGGGCCCCGAGCTCCAAGGCCCGAAAGACACTCTCTTTGTTCGACCGGCCGGACACCACGACGACCGGCAACGGGTGTCGGTCCATGAGGAGCTGCAGGAACTCGAAGCCGTCGAGTCGCGGCATCTCTAGATCGAGTGTGATGAAGTCAGGCGGGCTCGCTTCGACGACGCGAAGCGCGTCCGCTCCATCATTGGCGAGACGCACCTCTGAGACGCCTTCGATTCCCTCGAGCATCGCGGCGATCGTACGCCGATTGAGCGACGAGTCGTCGACGACCAACGCGCGAAGCTCTCTCAAGGTGCTGTCCTCGGTGGCAACTCTGTATACGGGATCGGACGCCGGTAGACGATGTCCGTCGTGAGCTGTGCGATCTCGAACGCAGTGCTCGAACGAAGCAAGGACTCGCTGTGGCCGAGAAGCAGATAGCCCCCCCGCTGCAGTCGCTGATAGATCGTCTCGAGCACCTTGCGGCGCGAGCTGTCGTCGAAATAAATGAGGACGTTGCGGCAGAACGCGACGTCCACACGCCCGACGATCGCCGCGCGTCTTTGATTCATGAGGTTGAGGTGCCCGAAGTGGCACATCGACCGGATGCGAGGATGGACCTGGCGGCCTTCTTCCGTGTTGATGAAGTAGCGCTCGTAACCGGGAATCATCGCTCGGAAGCTTGCGGAGCCATAGCTGGCTCCGCGAGCCTTGCGTAGGACCCGACGAGAGATGTCATTCCCAAAGACGCGAATGTCCCAGCCTTCGAAGAGGCCGGTCGCGTCGATCAACATCGCAATCGTGTAGACTTCCTCGCCGCTCGAACACCCCGCACTCCAGACGTCGAGGCGTTTTGCTCCGCGCGCGAGGGCCCGCCCCCGAACCACGGGAAGAATCTCGTCGGTGAATGCGCGGAGCTGATACGCCTCCCTGAAGAAGTAGGTCTCGTTGGTCGTGAGCACCTCGGCCGCTGCCTCGAGCTCCGCTTGCGCCTTTGGGTGATACTGAAGATAGCGATAGTACTCGGCGAAGCTGTCCAGTCCCAAATCTCGCAGCCGCTCCCGAAGACGCCGCGCAACGATGTAGGCCGAATCGTCGGCAAAGTAGATCCCGCAGAACTCGTTGACGAGGTCCCGAAGCAATCGGAACTCTTTGAGATCCAAAGGCGGCCCAGCATCGTGGAGCAACGTCACCTCACCCTCCGGGCCGAAGGCCGCTCTCGATGGCGTGCCGCACCATGCTGTCGGTTTCGTCGTTCTCGGCTTCCTTCAAAAGACACCGGGCTTCGTCACTGTCCACCTCGAGCAAGAGCTTGATAGCGAGCATCCGAACGTTCCACGAAGGATGCTGTATTCCACGGGCGAGGAGTGTCTCGGCCTCCCGAGATGGCAAGGTGCGCGCGGCCCGTAGCCCCGCCTGAAAGATTTCGTCGTCCTCGTCATCGAGGGCGCGCGCAGCGGCTTCGGGAACGGTGTCATCGCCTAACCATGCCAAAGCGTCCAGTGCAGCCGCGACGACGACGGGTTCGTCCTCCTCGAGTAACTCCCGAATCCTCGGAACGGCGCCGGTAGCGTCTCGTTGTCCCAGCGCCAGGGCGGCCTCCGCACGGATGGGAGCGAATGGCGAATCGAGGGCCGTCCGGAGCGGTGTATTCGCCTTGCGAGAGCTCATCTGGCCGAGCGTTCTGACCGCCGCGATCTGGACATCGATGTCTTCGTCCGCCACCGCGTATCCGATCAGCTGCGCCACGTCGGTCGCGTTGGCCATGGCGAGAGCCTGAACTACCGCGCGACGCGTACGCGCATTGCCACTGTGGAGCCCGCGCTTGAGGACTTCGACCGCGCCCTGCGAGTCGAGGCGCGACAAGACCTGTGCGATATCGGCGCCTCCGGGCCCATCGAGATCGGCGGTTCGCAAGGCCGCCTCCACCGACTCGGGCACGCGGGTCACCAGGGCTTCAAGGGCGCGCGTAGCGGCCGCCCGAACGAGGTACGAGTTATGGTCGAGACAGGCCACCAGGGCGCGGCAGTCACGAGGGTCCGACCACCATCGCAAGCTCTCCGCGGCTGCAGCCCGAACTTCGTCGCTGGCCTCGATGAGGTCCCGTTCGATCAGGCTGCGGATGCGATCCCGGGTCGCCTCGCCGACCCCGTCACGATGTCGATTGCTGAGCTCGGCAGCCAGCTCGAGCGCAATCGCCCAGACTCGCGGCTCCCCTCGATGAAACATCAGCAGCGTCTCGACGAGCGGAGCCCCCCAGGCTCGCAATCCCTCGATGACTTCTGGGCCAACCACATCGTCGGCGATCGCCTGAAGCACGGCTTCGAGCGAGCTGTGGTCACGACAGAGAACGGCTAGGTAGGCCGAGCCCAGACGGGTCGGGCTGTCTCCATGCAGAACTGCCTCGTGTACGGCGAGCCGAAAGGAATCGGTCGAGGCGCTGAGGCGCTCGACGATCTCCGCCCGATCGGTCTCTGCCTCTTTCGCGAGCGAAGCAATCGCTCGCAGGGAGGCCGCCGAGGTCTGCGAGGATGCATCGGTAGCGAGCTCCAGCAAAAACTCCAATGCCTCGAGATCTCCGGTCCGTCCCAAGAGCTCTGCGGAGATCCGGCGTACGATGGCATCTTCGACGGCGGGTCGTAGCTCCGGCCAAGGGACTCGCGTACCGAGCCGAGTGAGCCCTTCGACGATGGAGATTCGCAAGAAAAGGTCGGTGGCGGAGAGTCGCTCCCGAAGCAGCGTCTCGGCGCGGGTTCCACCGATGCGCACCAAGGCCTCGACTGCAGCGGCCGCGGCGTTCGCGTCATCGCCACGAAGCAAACTCTCGAGATTGTCGACCATCTGAGGATCGCGCGTCTTGCCCATGGCCTCGATCAGGAACTTCCGTCCCCCGGGTGCCGCTCGGGCGCAAGCAGCGCCGAACCGGGCCGCCTCACCCTGCCCCAGCATCCCGAGAACCTCGATCGCAGCGTTGCGAAGGCCGATGTTGTCGGTGTCGATGACGCGCACGAGAAGGGCATCGACCAGCGCCTCCCTATCATGGGTCTGCGCGGCGAGCGTGATCGCCTCCCGGCGCACACGCCAATCGGAATCCGAAAGGGCGTCGACGATCTGAACGAGCGGAGCCCCCTGTGGGCGGAGGCTCATCCGATAGACCGCCTGACGTCGGACGTCCGGATCGGCCGAGTGCAACGCAGCTTCGAGCTGATCGCTCTTCACGGAGCCTCCGACGGGAGCTCGGACAGCTCGTGGGACGGAATTTGCAGAGCGGGCTCGGCCAGGCGCTCTGCGTCGAGAACGAAGACGAGGTTGTCGAGGTGCCGATACGCGGTGGTGATACCTCGCTCTCGGTGGCGATCATCGAGCACTGGAACGTGGCGTCGATCATTGGCGGCCGAGGAGAAGACGTCGAGCACGGCATCGACGACGACACCGGCAAGACGGCCGCTCGCGTCGATGATGATCCACTTGGTCCGGCGCGTCGTCTCGGCAGGGTCGAGACCGAAGAACCGCCGAAGGTCGACGACTGGAACGACTTCTTCTCGGTAGTCGCAGACGCCAAGAACGAATGCACGCTCGCGGGGCAGCCGGATGAGGGGCAGCGGATTGACGATCTCGCGAATCCGCGCGACCTCGAGCGCATACATGACGCCGTCGATCTCGACTCGCAGGAGATCCTTCGCCATGGTGGCCCGATATGCTCTTCCCGCACCCACGTCAGCCTCCTAGCAATGCCACCGGATCGATGAGGATGAGCATCTCCTCGTCTTCCGCCCTGCTCTGCGTCGCAATCCGGCCGATGCCGACTACGTAATCCGAGAGCTCTGCGCTCATCGCGCTTGCGTACTCGATCTGGCCGGGCTCCATCCTGTAAACCTGGATTACGCTATCGACGGCCACTCCGATCAGCTCGTCCCCATTGTCGATCAGTAGTACCCGACCGTATGGGGTGGTTTGCTCGAGCTCCAAGTCGAGCATCTTGGGAAGGTCGAGTAGCGTGATGATCTGACCGCGAACGGAGATGACGCCCAACACGGACTCTGGGGCACGAGGAACTTCCGCGATGGGTGGTGGTACGAGGATCTCCCGCACGGAAGAAAGCGGAAACCCGTACACTTCCTGGCCGGCGCGCACGGCAAGCACGGGAACCGCGCCGGTGTCGCTGGTGGGATCGGGTGTCAGAGTCGCCCGCTCGGCGGTCAGACTCATGGCCGACTCTCCAGGGCCGGGACGATGTTGACAGCATCGAAGTATTCGGCAAAGAGAGCTGGCGCATCGAGTACGAGGGCGACCTTCTGATCCCCGATGTCCGTCGCGCCGGCAAAGCCGTTGACGGACGCAAGGCTCTTGCCGAGTGACTTGATGATGACGTCCTCTTGTCCGTGCAGGTCGTCGACGACGAAGCCGAGCTCACGATTCCCCATGGCGCCCACGACGACGAATCCCCCTTCCCGCCGTTCCGAGCCCCGAAAGCCGAACAGTCTCGCCAGATCACAGATGGCCAGAGTCTCGCCGCGAAGCGAGATGACCTCGCGGCCCTGGATGGTCCGCACCTCCTCGGGCACGTACGGGATTGCTTCGCGGACGGCGGTAATCGGAAGCGCAAACGTCCGGGATGCGATCGTCACGATCAGCGTTCGAATGATCGCCAAAGTGATCGGCAAGGTGATCGTGATCTTCGTGCCGATCTCCTCTTCGCTGGCGATCGAAATCATCCCGCCCATCCGGAGGATGTTGGTCTTGACGACGTCCATTCCCACCCCGCGGCCAGACATGTCCGTCACCTCGCTGCTGGTGGTGAGGCCGGGAAGGAACACCAGGTTGAGCATGTCCTGCCGAGAGAACTCTTCACCCAGCTCGGCGGAGAGAAGTCCGCGCGTGAGCGCGGTTTCCCGAAGTCGATCGGCATTCATACCGGCGCCGTCGTCTTCGACCTCGATGACCACGTTGCTGCCCTTGTGGTAGGCATTGAGTGCGAGCGTTCCCTCGGGGCGCTTGTTGGCGGCGGCGCGTCTGGTGGATGGCTCGATGCCGTGATCGATGGCGTTGCGAACGAGGTGCATCAGCGGGTCCGTCAGCTCTTCCACGATGAGCTTGTCGACCTCGGTGTCGGCTCCCGTCACGACCAGCCGAACCTCCTTATCGTGCTCCCGTGCCGACTGCCGCACGATGCGGGCGAGCTTGTTGAACACCTGCCCCAGAGGGACCATTCGGACGTCGAGAATCCCCGTCCGAAGCTCAGAGAGCTGTCGCTCGAACGTTCGTCCGATGCGGTCGAGATCCATCATCGATTTCCGGTAGACCGGATCGTTCTGGAGTCGGTCGACGACTTGGGTGACCGCACTTCGTACGAGTGCCAACTCACCCACCACGTTCATCAGATGGTCCAGCTTTCGAATGTCGACGCGAACGGAGTCCGCGACGGACCGAAGCGAAGCCTGAGTCGAGTCCGCATCAGATGGCACGTGTGTGCTGGGAGCCCCTGCGGGAATCGAAGTCGCCCGAGGAGGAAGTGTCGGAAGGTGCGTTGTCTCCTGAATGGGCTCGACGCTCCCATATCGGGATTCGAATTTCTCTCGAAGCTCTGACGGGACCAACCGGCTCGCGAGGAGGACGACGAGCTCGATGGTGTCCTCGTTGCCCCCTTCCATACTGGGCAGGTAGGTGATGATCTCGGCGTCTTCTTGAGCGTCTTCGCGAAGGCTTTCGATGGAGTCGTCGATGGCTGCGAGATCGAAGGCGGCGCGGAGTCTGTAGAGACGCAGCCCTTCGCGAATGCAGGCACGAAGCCGATGCTCCTCGTACTCGGTCAAGACGGCGAGGACCTCGGGCTCGATGCTGTACTGTTCGAGCTCGTCACCGCTGTGGACTTCGGGCTTCATGCCCACGGAGCGGATGACGGCGATGTACTCTTGTACGCTCCCCTCTTCGCTCGGCGACTGCGGATCTTCGAGCGCGAGGAGTCGCTGGAATCGTTCTACCGAGTCGAAGAGAACGTCGAGTAGCTCTTGACCGAGCACGGCGCGCCCGAGACGAAGGTCGTCGAGGAGATCCTCGAGCGCATGTGCGACCGCGCCCACGTGGCGGTACCCGAACATGCCGGCGATTCCCTTCAAGGTGTGAACACTCCTGAAGATCTCATTGATCAGCGTTGGCTCGACGCGCTCGCCCCGGTGATGAGCCTCGTCCAAGAGAAGAAGATCGCGTGACAACGCCTCCACGAGCTCTTGGGCCTCTGCCAGGAACTCCTGTTGCACATTGTCGCGCGGATCACTCACAGAGAGGCCTCCTCCGCCTGCTCGAGCAGCTCGCGGACCAGGGTCCGGAGCTCGTCGACCTCGAATGGCTTCTGGAGGAATGCATCGGCCCCGAGATCGAGCCCGCGTTGGGAATCCGGGCCGTCGACCTGCGTGCTGATGAGAATCCTTCGCGCCGCCTGCTGTCGCGGGCTCTTTTTCATGAACGCGAGCAGCTCCAGCCCATTGATATCGGGCATGTTGACGTCGACGATGACTACATCGAACGTGTTGGAAGCAAGCAGCCGAAGCGCTTCGAAGCCAGTTTCGGCTTCGTCCACGCGGGCAAAATCCGCATCCTCCAATGAGGCGCGGACGAACGCGCGCATGGCGCTACTGTCATCGACAATGAGAGCGTGAAATGACACTCGGTACCCCCAATGCACATGGTAACAGAGCGCAGAGCCGGGGGACTGCTTCTATTCACGCCAAAATGCGCGCGATTTCGGATCCTCGACCGCACAGGATGAACAGGCGCACAGGGTCCGAAGGAATCGGTGGCTGTAGATCCCGGTCTGGTGACCGTCACCCCAGACGAGGCGTATCGCGTAATTGCCAACGGGCTGAATGTCACTCAACTCGAGGTCGCCCCCTTCGACGAACGAAATTGGTCCCTCGTGACCCTGGCAATGTGCGCAGGGACAGTAGCCGCGAAGAATCTCGTGTGGGTAGACAGCTCGGTGGCCATCCGCCCAATCGATCTCCATGACTCGAGCTCCATGCGGCGCTCGAAGCTCGACTGGTACCGGCGCTGAATCGCTCATCGGATTCGCCCTTGCCATCGTCCCGAGGAAGCCCAGGTTCGTTCGCGTACGGTAACCGTAGCGTGCTGCCCGTCGAGCTGATCGAGGGCGTCGTGGATCTCGATTCGCTCCGATTCTGGCCAAGGCTCCTCGGGAAACTCGGCGGTCGACTGTACGACGGCCCAGCGGCGCAGGGCGGTCGCCGATAGAACGAGACGCCCGCCCCCGCAGGCGCGACAAACGATCCCCCCCCGCTGAGCGTCGAACGAAGCTGCGCGTCCCGGCGCAGGTACCCTGCCACAGCCAACACATCGGTCGAGCGTCGGGGCGAAGCCCAAAATCGTCAGAACGCGGATCTGAAGAGACAAGAGGCACTCTTCGGATGGGCCGCCGGCGTCAAGTGCCGCGAGAAACTCGACCGCTGCATCGAACACCGCAGGCTCTGGCTCATGGTCGGGCACGCGTTCCCGAATGACGGCCATGGCCGTACCCGCCGCACCAATCGCTTCCAGACTCCGAAGGATGCCGTGAAACGAGCGGTCGACGGACACTCGCTCGAGATGAGCCAGCTCGCCGCGGCCGGGCCTGTAGTGAGCTTGCATGAGCACGTACGGTTGTAGAGCGCCACCGAACCTCCGCGCGCTCTTCCGAGCACCCCGAGCCAATGCCGCGATCTTTCCGTGGTCCTCCGTCAGCAGGGTGACGATTCGGTCGGAGTCTCGGTAGTCGATGGAGCGCAGGAGGAGCGCTCGGCTTTGATGGCTTCGACCTGGCACGGCTGTGCCGAGGATAGCTCAATCGGATCCCGCTGTGCAGGCGCTCGTCGTACCAGGGCGAATGTGGCAACGATGACTACGAATAGCGCAGCGGTCGCCAGTGCGATCAGAATCCCCCGATGTGAGCGGCTACTCTCGACGCTCGCTAGGGGAGGCGGCGCGGCGGCCTCTGGGCGCTGCTCGTCGAAGCGCGCGAGCACCTCGTCGGCGTCGATATGTACGGCGGAGGCGTACGCCTTGATGAACCCTCGAACGAAGACGCCGCTCGGCAGGTCTTCGAAGCGATCCTGTTCCAGGCACTCGAGCGTCTTTCTTGGAATCCGAGTCGTGCTCGAAAGCTCCTCGATCGAGAGCCGACGCTCCTCCCGCTCCTGCTTGAGCGCATGACCGATGGACTTCGCACTCATCGTGCTGCTCCGAGTAAACTCTGACACATGCGACCGTCGTTCGAATGGGGATCGAGCTCAACGCATCGCTCGAGGTCGGCAATCGCATCTCGTCGATGGCCGAGTCTCGCACGAACCTCGCCGCGGAGCCGCCATGCCCCCTGGAGCTGCCGACTGTCTGCGCAGCTGGGATCGGCACCGAGTGCGCTGACGAGCGCGCGCTCGGCGTCCTGCATCTGCTGAAGGTGCCACAGAGCCTGCGCCATCGTGTAGTAGCCCACGCAGAACCGGGGCTGAACCCGGACCGCTTCCATCGTGGATTTCACGGTCTCTTGGTATTCGCCAATGCGTAGCTGTGCCAGGCCGAGATTACCCCAGGCCAAATGTGGCGCCGTGTTGAGCTCGTCGGTCGCCGATTGACGAAGCACGACGATTGCCTCGTCGTAGCGCGTTAGCTCGATGAGACAAAGGCCGTAGATGTTTCGGGCTTCGGCGAGGGTGGATCCACCGCGCTTCTGCTTCTCGAGAAGCTTGATACCCCGGCTGAGGTGCTGCTCTGCATTCGGATAGTCACGGCGCTCCATCTGAATGAAGCCCAGAAGCAGCTCCGCTTCAGCGTTGCTCGGGTCTAGCTCGATCGCCATATGCAAATGCTCGATGGCGCCGGCGATCTGCCCCTCTTGACGAAGCCCCGCTGCAAGCTGAAACTCTTTGATCGAGCGCTCGCCATCCGGCGTTCCGGCAGTCGAAGCCGTCGCGCAGCCGGCGGCCAGGACCGCGCCCAGAACCCATCCCCACAGTCTAACCACGCCATGGGTCTACTTAGCCGCGGAAGCCCGGTCAAGAAGGGGTGTCGGAATACCGACGGCTGAGGGCGGTCTCGCTTCACCCTAACGAGCCAGGTGGCAGGCGACCTCGTGTCCGGGTGCCAACGGACGCAACGCCGGAACCTCCCGATCGCAGAGGCCTTTTTCGGCGATTGGGCAGCGTGGGTGAAAGGCGCATCCCGAAGGTGGGGCGAGCGGGCTCGGAACGTCCCCTTCGAGGATTAGGCGCCTTTTCGGTGCATTCGGGTCGGGCTCGGGTGCGGCGCTCAACAACGCCTGGGTATACGGGTGCTTGGGGTCCTCGTAGATCTGGGACGCCGTAGCGAGCTCGACGACACGTCCGAGGTACATCACTGCGACTCGGCGACTCACATGCTCGACGACGTGAAGGTCGTGGGCAATGAACAAAAAGCTGAGCCCGAGCTCTGCCTGAAGGTCGCTCAGCAGGTTGACGATCTGGGCCTGGATCGATACGTCCAGAGCGCTGACGGGCTCATCGGCAACGATGAACTCGGGCTCCACCGCAAGCGCGCGCGCGATGCCGATGCGTTGCCGCTGACCGCCGGAGAACTCGTGCGGGTAGCGACGCATGTGCTCGGGACGAAGTCCGACCCGTTCGAGCAGCGAGGCGATGCGTTGCTCCTCCTCGGATCCGGAGCTCACGAGCTGATGCACGTTCAAGGCTTCGGCAAGGGCGGCGCGAACCGTCATTCGCGGATTGAGCGAGCTGTATGGATCCTGGAAGATGATTTGCATCCGCCGGCGGAACGGCCGAAGCGCGGACTGCGATAGGGCTGTGATCTCCTCACCGTCGAAGTAGATTCGGCCACTCGTCGGCTCGTGGAGTCGAAGGAGTAAACGCCCGAGCGTGCTCTTTCCGCAGCCGGATTCGCCGACGAGACCGAGGGTCTCGCCAGCCATCACGTTCAGCGAAACCCCGTCGACCGCGCGAAGCTCGGCGTGCCCCCGGCCAAAACCGCGGGATGGCCCTCGAAAGGACTTCCGGAGCGACTCGGCCCGTACGATAGGCTGCTCGCTCACGCGCCCTCCTCTGGATGGTAGCAGGCGACTTCGCTGTGCTCGACGCGCAGTAGATGTGGTTCTTCGGCGCTGCACGCGTCGGTGGCACGCTCGCATCGGTCTTGAAACCGGCAGCCCGGGGGAAGCGAGCGGAGGTCGGGCACGATGCCCGGAATGGTCGGAAGTCGCTCGCCGCGGTTGCGTTGACTGGGAAGGCTCCGGAGGAGCCCCTGGGTGTACGGGTGACGGGGCGCTCGGAACAGCTCGCCCGTCTCGGCGTGCTCCACGATCTTGCCGGCGTACATCACGGCGATCTCATGAGTGAACTCGGCCATGACTCCGAGATCGTGGCTTATGAAGATGATGCTCATGCCGAGCTCTTGCTGGAGCGACCTCAGGAGATCGAGGATTTGAGCTTGAATCGTGACGTCGAGCGCGGTCGTCGGCTCATCGGCAATCAGGAGCTGTGGCTCACAGGCAAGCGCCATCGCGATCATGGCGCGTTGACGCATTCCGCCCGACAAGGTGTGTGGGTAGGAGTCGACGCGCTCCGCCGGCGCAGGGATCCCGACGAGATCGAGGAGCTCGATCGCGCGAGCCTTTGCCGCCCGCCGGCTCATCGCCTGGTGAAGTTGAATCGCTTCGACGATCTGGGATCCGACTGTGTACACCGGGTTCAGCGATGTCATCGGCTCTTGAAAGATCATGGAGATCTCGTTCCCGCGGATGCGGCGCATCTCGCTCTCCGACAACTGGAAGAGATCACGGCCTCGGAAGAACGCTTCTCCACTCTCGATGAGGCCCGGAGGACTCGGGATGAGCCGAAGGAGGGACAGCGAGGTGACACTCTTGCCGCAGCCACTCTCCCCGACGATGCCCAGCGTCTTCCCCGCCGGAACGTCGAAGGAGACGTCGTCGACGGCCCGCAGGTAGCCTTCGTCCGTATCGAACGCAGTGACCAGATGGCGGAGGCTCAGCAGCGGTTCGGTCATGCGGCGCCTACCTTAGCACCAGTCTTCGCCAGACCGACTTTTCAGGGGCACGTTGCGATCTCCGTCATCATCCCCGGTGCCGGAGTCTGTCGAAACGCGTCGTCCGGTACTTCGGGGTCGACCGAGATCGACTTGACGCGAACCTCGGTATCGGCGGCGTTGACCTCATCCACGAAACGTACTCGAGTCGGGAACGATTGACCGTCTACGTCGACGTAGTCGTCGTAGGTCGCCTCCCAGCGCTTGGAACCGTCTGCTCCACGCTCGGTCGAACGACGAAGGCGGAGACGTTGCTCGGAAGGCGCGCGCTCACGATCTTCGTCAGGCACGGAGTACTCGAGTTGCTGTGTACCCCCCTCTGCCCCCGAGAGTAGGATGACGTACATCCCATCGCGGCACTCCATCGACTGGGCGACCGAATCGATCACGACGGTGTCGCCCGTGAGAAGAAGGAGGACCTCCTCCGGCGAGATCGAAATGCCGAGCAGTCTTGCGATGTTCTGAGGACAGGTCTCGCCTTCGAGAAACGACTTCTGCCGGAAGTCGCTGAGTTGGAAGCGCTCTCCATCGCTGGTCAGCACGGCCGCCGGCCCGAGCTGCGTCATCACGTCGAAGCGGACCCGATTCGGCTGCTCCAGAAACATCAGGACGGTGCCCCGAATTCGCCCTCTCCGCCCCCACTGGGTGACGCGGGCCTCCGCCTTCAGTGAGCTCCAGCCGGCCCGTCGAGCCTGGTGCTCGGCGATGGCGGCTACGGGATCGGTGAGGATCGTGGCCGGACAAGCAGCCACGGTCTTGCAACCGGACAGGATCGAGGCCGCAGCGACGACGGCGATGAAGCTGCAAACGACCGGGCGAAGAGCAGACATCCGGGCGCGAGGTTGGGGCGCTTGTCTCGGGGAGTCAAGGTCGCCGGCTGAGCCTAGGCCGCATGCTTGAGGTGAGAGAGCCTCTCTCTCAACTTCTGGCGGGCGCGAACCTCGAGCTGTCGGACGCGCTCCTTGCTGACGCCCATCTCTCGACCGAGCGCTTCGAGGGTCTGCGGCTCATCCGACAGAATGCGTGATTCGACGATGCGCCTCTCGCGCGCGGTCAAGCTTGCCAGTGCGGAGTCGAGCGCCTCGCGTACGTGGTGCACCGCTTCGGATCGTGCGACCGATTCCTCGGGCGTCGGCTGCTTGTAGCTCATTCGATCCATGGCCGCGGGGGCATCTGCCGGAGTCGCATCGAGAGACATGTCGCCCCGGCTCAGCAGGGGCCAGAGCTGCTTGGCACGAGTGAGCGGCATCCCGCTCTCTTCCGCTAGAGCCTCGGGCGATTCAACCGACTTCCGACGAAACGCGCGCATGGCGCGACGCTCAGTGCGGGTCGTTCCGAGTCGGACGATGCGATACGAGCGGACCACGTAATCTCGGATCTCGGCGCGGATCCAATACGCTGCATAGGTAATCAGTCGGCACTGCTTCTCAGGGTCGAACTTTGCGGCCGCCTTGAGCAGGCCGAGGTTGCCCTGCTGCACCAAGTCCTCGAGCGGCACCCCCCAGCGCCGATACTCCCGTGCGATCGCGATAACGAACGGAAGACTCGACTCGATCAGCGAAGCGCCCGCACGCTGATCTCCGTCCGCCCATCGTTTCGCGAGCTCGCGCTCCGCCTCGGCATCGAGGATCTCGACGCGCCGCAACGAAGCGCGGTACCGATCGAGCGACGTGGCCTGCGTAGTCGTCGTCATGCCGTGGGCTCATTGCAGGTTTCGTGCCGAAGGGTTTGAGGCGGAAATTCGCCCGAATTGGTCCGAGCGGGCGAATCACCTGCGGCGTTTTGCCGCGTGCGGCAACCGATTCGCCGCGGTCAGCCCGCACGATCACGGCCACGGTGTCGCCCTTTGGAGGCACAAGATCGCTGGATTTTTCCGTGTGCGCTTTGCCCGGACAATGAGCTGTGCTAGTTTCGATGCGTGGAAGTTGTGCTTCGCAAAGTAGGCCGCACATCGGGTCGAGCTGTCGTCGGGCGTCTTCTACGTCCGCCTCGAAAGGGTTCCGTCGTCGTGATCGAGTTCGCGGACGGCCTGCACGAGTACGTCACCACGCCCGTCAAACGCGTGCTTCAGGTCTGCGGCGAGGACGGACTGGACACCTACTACCTCCAGACCGCGAACAGCCGCTACCGTCTCGAGGTCCGGTCGAACGAGTCGGCCGTCGTCGATCAGCCGGTCGCGAACTGAGCTTGATCGCGCATCAGCTCGCCGAGCTTACCCACCAGACGCTCGAGCACACCCTGTAGCTGCTCGAAGTCGCCGCGTTTGATCTCGCTCGTCTGCTCGTCGACGTAGAGTGCACGGTTGAGCTCGATCTGGATCGCATGCTGACCGCGTTTGGGCGCACCATAGCTCGCCGTCGTCCAACCTCCCCGATACGGTTCGTCGTGTTTCACGCTCAAGCCGGCATCTCGGAAGTGCTGGTCGACCAAGTTGATGATTCGTCCGTCTGCGGTCGAGCGACCTCGCGTACCGGGCACGATGTCGGCGCGACGAACGTGACGGCCGCCGAAGAGACGACGCCCCGTCGACGGCATCGAATGCGCGGCAAGAATGACGACGTGTCCATACTCACGATGTAGTCGCGTCGCTTCCGTCCGAAGCGCGTGATGGTATGGGGTGTAGTAGCGTTCGATGCGACGTTCGAACTGCTGTTGCGTGAGCGGGGCGCGAAGGAGCGGCGTGCCGTCAGTACGGGCGCGCCAAACGACTCCCCGCGCCGGAATGTGACGCGCCTTGGGGTGTCGCGGCACCGCCGCGGAGTCGACCTCGTCCGGGCCGCGGTTGAGATCGACGACGTACCGCGAAACCTTGGAGACCAAGAGCGTAGCGCCTTGCTCGGGGGCTCGCTGATAGAGCTTGTCGACGTAAATGTCCGAGTCTCGGAGCACAGCATGCGGGCTAGTGTCGATCTCCGTCTCGATGTCGGGGGGCACCTGTAGGCCCGAATGCGGCACCTCCACAAGCACGGGTGCGGGTGAGTGGTGCGGGGGGGTGAGTTCGACGAACGACACGAGGGGCTCAGACGCTGAAGGATTCCCGAAAAGGCATTTCCGAGGGACTCACCTTGGTCCGAACGAGCCCGCACGCAAGCCCAAGATAGAGGGCCCGGTAGACCGGCTCGAGATCGGCGCCGGTCGCACTCTCCCTCGCCAGAAGTCCGCCGAGCGTCGTATCCCCGGAAACCGCGTCGAGTGACTGAATCCAGCGACGATCCAGTCGAAACGTCGCGAGGGCCGGACCATCTTCGCAGCGTTCGACGATGCGTTCCCGCAGTGGTGCGAGCACCGATTCGATCTCCTCCAAATGAGCCTCGCTGGCCGCGTCGCGTAGTAGCTCGTACGGATCCTGACCCATTGGAAACGTTTCCTCGTGGCTCCGCGCACCTCGAACGAAGGCCCATTCCCCACGACGCCAGCGGAACGCTTCCATCAATCGTCCGCGAACCTGATCGCCAATCGCGCGGAAGAGCTCCACCGGACGAAGGATGCCGAGGCCAACGAGCGCGTCGCCTAGGCGGCCTCCGTACTTTGGGAGGAGCGCGAGGGCCATTTCAATCTCCATCCGAAGGCATTGACCGGTCGCGACCAAATGCTCTCCGAGGAGCTCGGACTTGTCGGTGGATGCAACGAACTCGGGTTTGCCGTCGACGAAGTAGATCTTCTTGCGGCGGTGTCGCTGCCAGAGGTGAAGCACCCCGGTCTGCCGCCTGGCCACGATGTCGTAGAAGACCGGGAGCAAGGTCGCCGCTCGAAGTTGACCCTGCTTCTCGGCCTGGGCGAGCTCCTCCAGCTTCCACTGAAGTCCGGGCGAAGTGACGAAGCGACTGAGCTCCGGAAGCTTCGAGGGGTCGAGATACGTCCCATCTGCCTTCGAGATTCGGCTACTCCGGCTGTCGATCACGCCGGTGGTCAGAAGCTGGACGAGACGAGGGTAGCTCATCGGTCCCATCACGCTCCCATCGGGAAGCTGGACGCGGTAGATCGTCGGCGAGATTACCGCCTGCGGTCCGATCACCTGTTGGCCGGCGCCTCCGTGATGCATGAGATCGCTGTCGACCAGCGAGGGCACGTCGGCGTCAGGCACGTGGACCTCCGGCGCATCACCGTCGACGAGGTCTAGCTGTGCAAGGAGACGCGCCAAACGGTCGGGCCCGTGACCCATGCCGCGGCGACGCATGACCTCGGCGCAGGCCTCGGCAAATGCCCCGGCTGTAGGGCGCTCCTTGGGCTCGCGTTGAAGCCCCCGCAGCACGAGGGTTCGGATGTCCTGAGGAATCCGCCGTTCGCACCGGGCCAACACCCGGAGGTCTGCGTCCCGAATCTGCAGGAGCACGTTGAGCTCGCTCTCCCCTTGGAACAGGGGCTCGCCGATCAGCATCTCCGCGAGCACGGTCGAAAGAGTGAATACGTCACTCTTTCCCGTGAGCTCTTTGCCGAGCACCTGCTCGGGCGACATGTAGCCGAGCTTTCCACGCACCTGTCCGTCTTCGGTCGTCGGCGCACGGCTCCTCACGGTGGCAATCCCGAAGTCCGTGAGCTTCACGTGCCCGGTACGCGTGAGCAGTAGGTTCGCAGGACTCACGTCGCGATGGACGAACTCGAGGGGCTCCCCATGGTCGTCGGAGGCATGGTGGGCATAGTCGAGCGCCTGAGCGGTTTGATACGCTACGTGGAGCGCGACATCCCAGGGGATGGGCGAATCCGGCGGCGCCGCTCGGAGCAGCCGGCTGACGTTCGAGCCGTCGACCAGCTCCATGACCAGGACCAGCTCGTCACCCATCGTCCCGAAGTCGAACACCTGAACGATGTTGGGGTGTTCGAGCATCGCGGCGAGGCGCGCCTCGTCGATGAACATACCGACGAAATCGGGATCACTGGCGAACTGAGGAAGAATACGCTTCAAGGCGACGCGCTTCGAGAACCCGTGCAGCCCCTCGCGGCGCGCAACGAAGACCTCGGCCATCCCCCCAGTCGCCAGACGGCGCTCCATGCGGTACGGCCCTAGCAGCGGCCGCTCTTCGCTCACTCATCCCTCCGTTCGTGTCCGACCCCTCTTCTATGATACGCGCGCGGGTCGGCAGCTGTCAGGTTCCTCCACGTTTCAGCGAGAGCGGAACACTTGGGGCTGAGCTTCGTTCCTGTCTATGATTCAAATGTCCTTTAGGTACGGGGGAACCATGGGGATTGTTCGGAAGGCTTCGCGCACAAAGAAAACGAAAGATCCGCTGCTTGGGAAGGTGATAGCGGGTCGCTATCGACTCGAGTCTCAACTCGGTGAAGGTGGGATGGGGGTCGTTTATCGGGCGCGCCACGTCCTGATCGATCGGGTGGTAGCACTCAAGCTGATCCGCCCCGACCTCCGGGGGGAGACGCACCTTCGAGCTTGGATGGTGCGCGAAGCCCGGGCTGCCAACCGGGTCGACCACGCACACATCGTGGACATCCACGACGTCGGCGAGACCGAGGAGGGCGAGCTCTACCTGGTGATGGAGTATCTGATCGGCGACTCGCTCTCGTCGCAGATCGCCAAGGGACCGATGCCCATCGCACGGGCGGTCGACATCCTCGAGCAGATGACGGCGGCTCTCGCACGCGCTCACGACCTCGGTGTCGTCCATCGGGATCTCAAGAGCGACAACATCATGATCACCGGTCGAGGCGGCCGTAAGGACTTCGTGAAGATCCTGGACTTCGGTCTCGCCGCGTTGACTCGCGACCCGCGACTCGCACCGAAGGGCGCAGTCTTCGGAACGCCGGAGTACATGTCGCCCGAGCAAGCGCGTGGCGAAGATGCGATCGCTTCGAGTGACTTGTACGCGCTCGGCGTTCTCTTCTTCGAGATGCTCACCGGACGACTACCGTTCCGCTCGGGCGACCGCGACGAGTTGCTCGAGATGCAGCGCAAGGCAGCACCGCCGAGCCCGCGGAAGTACCGACCAGAGATTCCGGAGCAGGCCGAGCAGATCATCCTCAAGCTGCTCGAAAAGGATCCGAAGAATCGATTCCGAGATGGGCACCACCTGAAGGAGGAGCTCAAGGAAATGCAGCGTGCCCTTCCCTCACGGGAGTGGGACGCGCCGACCGAAACCACGCCGGCCGCACCACCGCCGCCACCTCCTGCGCAGGCGCCAGGCGTCGTCGAGTGGAGTCGTACGGCAGCGAACTTCCTCCGTGCAGTGGCGCGTGCCTACCCCGACGGGAACGCGCCCACCGAGGTTCAGGGAGCCTCCGATCAGATCTGGCAACTGGCATCGAGGGCCTCGCGTCTCGAGGGCGAGCTCGAGAGCCATTCGAAGAAGCTCGAAGCGATCGAGAAGCGGGGTCGTGGGCTGCGCGCCGAGATCGGTCGTAAGGTCGAAGACCTCGCCGGTGAAGAATCGCGTGCACTTCGAGACGCGTCCGGCGAGCGCGACATGCTCAGCCAACTCATTCTGAAGCGAAAGCGGGCTCAGCGAGAGTACCTCGCTGCGCAGGCCGAAGTGCAGGCGGCAGGGAACAACCTGGAGCGCATCCGCCGCGGTCACGAGACGCTCGGCGCCGCGCGTGCGCAGGTCGACACCCTCGAGTCCGTGGCCCGAGACTACGAGCGCCGCGCCCGCGCGAAGGAAGATGTGGCCGGCGAGCGCCGCACGCAGATCGAAGAGCTTCGCGCGCAACTCAAGCGCTACAGCGAGGCGCTCGAAAGTGACCTTCAGACCGGCCGCGAACGGATCGCGAATCGGGTGCGGGAAGCGTTGACCTACGAGAAGGCCTTCGGCGAGGCGAGCAAGCTCTTGCTCGACCACCTGCGGGACAAGCCGGAATGTCGCGAGCTGCTCGAAGACATCGACAAGAGCCGCAATGGCCAAGACCCGGACGAGAAGCCAAGCGAGCTCCAAGAGCTG
>CBDUCC010000017.1:0-20532 GCA_965365555.1 uncultured Myxococcales bacterium
CTTAGGGCACAAGCTCGGTTGTCGCCAGCAATTATCCGCCTTGTTTGCGATGAGCACAATTTACCGGTTTCCGACGTGATTACAGTCGTTTGTGAGAGTTGTCGATCGCCGGGTCGAAGAAGGCGCCCGAGCATTGACCCGCCGAATCGGTTCCCCATAACGGTCGGAGGAGGATCCATGAAACCCATTCTTTCGCTTCTCGCCATCAGCATTGCGCTCGTCGGTTGCAAGAACCCGGGCGCCGAAGTCACCCCCGCCACCGTCGAGGCTGCGCCCGAAACCGAGGCCAAGGCCGCCCCCTCGGCGAGCGTCGCGACGCTTCCCATCAACCCCTCGAACAGCAAGGTCGAGTTCGTCGGAGCCAAGGTCACCGCCAGCCATCCAGGCGGCTTCACCGACTTTTCGGGCAAGCTCGACCTCGCCGAACCGGTCGAGCAAAGCCAGATCCAGATCACCATCCAGACCGCATCTCTATACGCCGACAAAGAAAAGCTCACCAAGCATCTCAAGTCTGCGGACTTCTTCGACGTGGAGAAGTACCCGAGCGCCGAGTTTCGCTCGACCGAAATCAAAAAGGAAGGCGAGGGGCATGTCATCACGGGTGACCTCACGCTTCACGGGGTGACCAAGCGGATCAGCTTTCCGGCCACCGTGACGGTCAGCGACGCCCAGGTCGCTGCGAGCTCCGAGTTCTCGATCAACCGCAAGGACTTCGGGATCAACTATCCGGGCATGCAGGACGACCTGATCCGCGATCTGGTCGTCATCAAGCTCTCGCTGGCGCTGCCACGTCAGGGCTGAGGCGAGGCGACGGGCGGCCACGGCTGCAGTGCGAGAAGGTCCTTGACCCGAATTTTTCCGGTCTCCCGCACGCCCGTGGCCGCGTCCGCAATGGTCCAGGAGTGAGTACCCTGGCCCATCGGTTGCGACTCGACGAAGATGCAGCGGAGCTCACCCTCCTCGAACCCGCACTGGGCCTGAATGGAACGCAGCAGCTGCATGTTGTGCAGATGGCCGTCCCCGAAGTTCCATCCGATGACGATGCCGGCCACCAGCTCCCCGTCGAGGTACTCGTACTCGTCGATGTCATCGACTGCTTTCGGAAGCAGGAACTGGAGGCATCGCCCGTGCAAATGCATCGAGCGAAAGCCCAAGACCTTCGAGAGGCTCGCAATGATCTGCTCTTCGTCGAGCATGCCTTCGAGTTGTGCTTGGAGGCGCGGGGCAAGCTTCACGATGTGCTCGTCGAGCTTCTTCGAGCAGTCTCCTTTGAAGAGCCAGACGCTGTACGCCCAGTTCCCGGCGTAGTAGCGCATCGAGCACAGAAACGAGGCGCGTGATGGGACGAGGTTCCCGAATAGAGGCACCGCGAGCAGTGCGAACAGTAGGTACCCGATGAGAAGCGGCGAGCTCACGCTAAAGGCGCTCACATCGGCATAGTGGCCGAACAGCACGAAGCCGCCGTACACCATCAGGAAGTTCCACTCGATCGGCACGCCCATCGGAATGCTGCTCGTGATGAAGACGTGGAACACGAGCATCACGCCGAGCGCCACCGTCGTCGTCGTGCCGCCGTCGCTCAGCACGAGCACGATCGGGAAGACGTACTCCACGGCCGTTCCGGCGTGAGCCATCACGTGTGCGAGGCGCGACGGGCGTAAGTCGTCGGGATAACTCCGGTAGAGCAGCTTTCGAAGCGGGCCGAAACCGGTGAGCGGGCTGTTGCTCTGCATGACCGCCACGACCGACGGGAAGTGGCGATTGAGCTTCGAGGTCGCGGCCCACATCCAAACGCCGACCCAGACGAGCTTCGATGCGGGTAACCAATCGCTGACGAACATGAAACAGACCAGGGCCGTGTAGTAGTGCTCGGCTCGCGCCGAGAGGAAGAGCGTCTTGTCCGTCAGGCCAAGGATCGGCAGCAAGATGATCGTCGGGGCGATCAGAGCCGGGGAAAGCTCCGGCGCCAGCAACGCGCGAAACAGAAAGCCCATGTGTGCGACGTACAAGGCGACGTCGAGCGCGGTCCGCTTGTAGCCGCCGAAGATTGGGATCCCGGCGAAGAACGGCACCTTCGTGGTGCCGGGCCGGCAGAAATAGAGCGCGCCGCCGACCGGAGGCTTGTAGCGCCCGGTGAGCGGCCCACTTCCGCAGCCGAGTCCGAGCCCCTCGAACATCATGCTCCAAAGCACGGCCTTCTGGAATGCGATCGGCTCGAAGTACCAGGCCTCGAAGTTGCCGAGATCCCCGAGGCCCGGCGTGACCGAACAGAACAGGCTCCACACCCAGATGTAGAAGCCGATCTTCAAGATGTAGACGAGGTACACGGGCCAGGGCGTGCCGTACCCCTGCAGTGCCCAAGACTGGCAGACTAGTTTAACGCGCACGGGGAAGGGCTTCTTCTCCCATTCCCGGACGTCGTAAGGAGGGGGTGTAGGGTTCAGCAGCGCCATGCCCGCGAGCCTAGCGAGACAGGGCGGGGCTGTCACCGATTCGCCTGGTGCCGGGCGAAAAGATTGCGTCGGAGCCGGTTCGGAACGGTTGGAACGCGACCGCATGGTATGCCACCTTGGTGCTTGTCGAGGACATCATGGGTGACTCCATTCCAAAGAAGAAACCAAAGCTGAAGCGACCGGTCTACAATGCCGCGCTCGCCGAGTTTCAAGTTGAGCTCGTCAGGCTCCAGAAGTGGATCCAGACGAAAGGGCTCAAAGTCGTCATCCTCTTCGAGGGGCGGGATGCGGCCGGCAAAGGCGGGGCGATCAAGCGAATTACCCAGAGCCTCAACCCGCGCGTCTGCCGCGTGGAGGCGCTCGCAAAGCCGACCGAGAGAGAACGCACGCAATGGTACTTCCAACGTTACGTCGAGTACCTTCCGGCAGCCGGCGAGATGGTCTGCTTCGATCGCAGTTGGTACAACCGCGCCGGGGTTGAGCGGGTCATGGGTTTCTGCACGGAGGAGGAGTATCGCGAGTTCCTCCGCTCCTGTCCGCAGTTCGAGCGAATGTTGGTGCGTTCCAGCAAAATCCTCATCAAGTACTGGTTCTCGGTCAGCGACGAGGAGCAGGAGCGACGCTTTCAGAAGCGGATGCAGGACCCGGTGCGCCGCTGGAAGCTCAGCCCGGTCGACATGGAGTCCCGCAGCCATTGGGTCGATTACTCGGTCGCGAAGGACGAGATGTTCGCGCACACTGACATCAAGCAGGCCCCCTGGTACGTGGTGCGCGGAGACGACAAGCGCCGGGCACGCCTCAACGTCATCGCGCACCTGCTGAGCCTCATTCCATATCAGGAGGTCCCCGAGCCGACGCTCACGCTTCCAGATCGCCAGAACGACGTGAAGTACGTGCGTCCTCCGCTCGACGACCAGAACTTCGTTCCCGAGATCTACTGATCCGCGGAGTTGGGCGTTGGAAGCGATGGGACCCGGATCGGGTCCGACGGGAATCGGATCGGAACCGGGGACGTTCTCGGACGAGCCGCCGGGCGATTGCCAGCGGCCGGCCGGAGCCACATGCTCCTCTTTTGGGATTCTTCGATTCATGCGCTTTCGCTCTACCGACCACGACTCCCGCGCCCGATGGCTCTGGCTGCCCGTGCTTCTCCTGGCGCTCTCGACGGGGTGCTCCGGTCTTTTCCAGAACCTCGGGGCGAAGTGGGTCACTCGCCAGATCGCGACCGAGTTCGACCTCGATGAGGCTCAGACCGCGCAAACGCGAGCGTCCGTCGAGCGATTGATCGCGGCGGCTCCGGCTGCGTTGTCGAGCAAGATCGAAATGCTGGTCGCGACGGTCGATGTGGCGATCTCGAAAGGCTTCGACGAGCCGAAGCTCATTGGCCTTGAAAAGCAGGTAGACAAAGTCCTCAACCTCGTGGCCGGAGCCATCATCGACGAGGCCGCGCCGATTCTCGCGAGCTTGAGCGACGATCAGATCGACTTTGCCGAAGCCCGGATCAACGAGCGGCTGGATGAAGCGCGGGAGGAGCTCCAGGAGCCCAACGAGGAACGCCTCGAGAAGCGGGCCGACAGCTTCGTCGAGGCGGTGGAAGACTGGGCGGGCGAGATCAGCGAGGTGCAGGAACGTTCCCTTCGAACATTCGTCCGCAGGTTGCCCGACGAGGCCGAAGCCCGTTTGGCGGCTGATGAGCGGAGGCTCGAACGGGTCGGATCGGTGCTTCGGATGCACCCCGGACCCGAAGCGGTGCGCGACGCGCTCTGGCGAGAGTGGAAGAGCCGGGAGGATTGGGGTCCCGATGCGCGGCCTCCCGCCGCGCGGCGGGCCGAAGGCCGGGAGGCGATCCTCTTCGTCTATGGGCTGTTCACGCCTGAGCAGAAGGTCCACGCCAGCGAGCACCTGCATGAGCTACACGACAAGCTGAAGAGCTTTCTAGGCGCGGTCGCTTCGTAGACCGCCGCGCGCTGCTCTAGAAGAGCCAGCCGAGGAAGAGCTTGAACACGTGGGAGTTCGTGCGGAACTCCGTCTTCGTGAAGCTGTTCATGCCGATCGTGTAGCTGAAGTCGAAGTTGAGCGGACCGAGGTCGAACTGGGTGCCGAGGCGAAGGCCGGCGACGTAGATCGACAGAGGGAAGCCTGGGATGTCCTTCGGCTTGAATTTAAAAGCCTTGCGATTGCCGTTCACGTCCGCGAACCCGCGGAGGTTGAAGGTGCTGACCCAGCCGCCGTAGACGAACAGCTTGAAATACGGGTTGCTGTAGGGGACGTAACCCGCCAACAGAGGAATTTCGAGCGAGTTCATTCGAGCACGCTCGCCGAGGAGCGCATCGGGGATGGGGTTCCCTTGGGCGATCGCGATCGTCTCGAGTTGCTCGCCGATATCGAAGTAGAAGCGGCTGAATCCGATCCCGATTTCGCCAAAGATCTTGCCCGCCGTCACGCGGGCCGAGAGCTGGAGGCCCCAGTTCGGAAAGGTGGACGAACTGCGTCCGCCGACTGTCCCAAGAAGCTCCGGGGGATCCGTGTCGGGAGCATAGAGGTCGATCGGTGGTAGGCGCGGCACGAGGGTCGTGCTGCCTACCCCGACCGCGACTTTGACGTCCATCTTGGGAACGGCCGATGCGGAGCTCGGCGCGAGGGCGCTAGCACTGGCGACCGCGAGAATGGCAAGGACTGCAGGGAGTTTCCTCATCGTTCAGCCGCCTTAGGCGGGAAAATAGTATTCCTTGCCGTCCTCGGAGTGGAAGCGCTTGTCCATGATGCGCGGCCACATCGGCTTCACTTTGAGCTTCTCCTTCTGCCAGTTCTCGTGCTCCTCGCGAAGCTGCTCGTAGAGCTCCGGCATCTGTTCCTTGAGATTGATCTCCTCGGACTGGTCGGTGATGAGATTGTGAAGCTCGGCCCAGCCGTCGCGCGTGCTCAGAATGAGCTTGTAGTCGCCGTCGCGCATCGCCCAGATGTGGTCGGCCCGCCAGAAGAGGGCCTCATGCGGCCGATCCTTGTTCTGGCCGTTCACGTACGGCACGAGGTTGACGCCGTCATACTCGCGGTCGCTTGGAAGCACGCCGCCAGCCGCGGCGACCGAGGTCGCGTAGATGTCCGTCGACGAGACCGGGTACTTGTAGCGCGTGCCGGCCGGCACCTTGCCTTTCCACTTCATCATGAAGGGGACCCGAATACCGCCTTCGAACTGCGTGAGCTTGCCGAGCTTGAGCGGCCCGTTGTCCGTCGCGTGCGTGTAGGAGGCGCCGCCGTTGTCGCTCAAGAACCAAATGATCGTGTCCTCCTCGATCCCGAGGTCCTTGATCTTCTGGTGGATGTCGCCGATCGCATCGTCGAGCGCCGAGATCATCGAATAGTAGACGCGCTTGTTCTCGTCTTCGACGTGCGGGTACTTGCAGTAGTACTCCACGGGAGCCTGGAACGGGACGTGAGGCGCCGAGAACGCGCCATAGATGAAGAACGGCTCGTCCTTGTGATCCTCCATGTACTTCATCATCTCGTCGCGGAAGGCGAAGGTGAGGTATTCCTCTTCTTCGATTTCTTTCTGGTTCCGCATGATGGCGGCCTGCTCTTTTCGGCCGGTCTTCCACTGGTGCTGCGCGCTGAACGAGTCGTGCTCGTGGTTGATGATGCCCGACCAGTTCTTCTTGGGCGCGTAGAGCGAGAAGGCGCCATAGAAGCCGTATTGGTAGTCGAAGCCGCGAGCCATCGGGACCTGTTCGCGATGGACGCCGAGGTGCCACTTCCCGATGAGCGCCGTCTGGTAGTTGTACTTCTTGAGGATCTCCGAGAGCATGATCTCGGTAGGCGGCACGCCCTGCTTGTGCACCTGCCAGGCCGACGGGAAGCTGGGCTTCGCCTTGACCTTGAACTCACCGGTGTCTACGAGCCAGCGGCCCGAGATGTACTCGACGTAGTTGCTCGGATAGAACTCCATGACCTGGGTCTCGAAGCCGTAGCGGTTTTGGACCCGGCCCGTCATGAGACCGGCACGCGCTGGAGCGCAGGTCGGGGCCGTCGCGTACCCCTGCTCGAAAACCACGCCCTCCGCCCCGATCTGATCGATGTTCGGCGTCGAGATGTGCTCGACGCCGTACGCGCTCACCTCGTACGGCCCGAGATCGTCGGCGAGCAGGATGATGACGTTGGGTTGACGCTTCGGCGTGATCGTTTCGAGGGGGGCGCTCATGAACGCCTCCTTCCCGGCCTCTTTGTCCTTGTCCCACTTGACGCGCCATTTGACGCGGGTGATGGAGCAACTGACGAGAAGGAGGCCGAGCCCGAGTACGAGAAACGCACGCAAAGTCCGTGAGCGTGTCATGGATGTTCGTCCCCTAGCACACGTAGGCGTGCCAAGGGAAACGCAAAATTTTCGGCAAAGCGCTCGATGAATTCGTCTACTCTCCGAGCATGCGGGGACCTCGTTCGCTGGCGTTGGTACTTCTCTTGAGCGCGCCGACCAGCGCGTATGCCGGGAACAGCGATGAGGTGAATGCGGGGCTCGATGTGACGCTAACGGGCGGTGCGGTCGTGGCGACCACCTACACGGGCGCCGCGCTCTGGTACAACCCTGCGGGCCTGGCGCGCATCCACAAGCCGTCGCTCGAGGTGACGGGCATCACGATCAACATGCAGATCGTGAAAAACCCGGGGCTCATCACCATCGACACCGACCCTCAGGCCAAGAGCGAGGGGGCGGGCTTCAACGTTTCGGTGATTCCTCAGGCCATCACCTTTTCGCTCAAGCTGAAGAACGAAAACCTCAAGCTCGGAATCGGTCTCTTCAACTCGTCGATTCGGCGCGAGTTCATCACCGAGCAGGCAACCACAACGCCCGGCACCTCGCCCGAGGTGCAGGCGTATGCTGGGCGAAACTCTCGGCTGGACTTCTTCCACATCAGCTCGGGGCTGGCCGGCAGGTTCGGGAACAAGCGGAAGCAACACGTGCTCGTCGGCGGAGCGTTCGACCTCGTCATCGCGACCTCGCGGGTCGACGATAGCTACTCGATTTTCTACGACGAGGGTCAGGCAGGGCAGATCAACTCGAGCCAGGTCGAAACCCTGACGGGCTTCGGCTTTCAGCTCAAGGCCGGTCTCCAATGGGTACCCATCGAGCAGCTTCGCATTGGTGTCTCGGCGGCGGCTCCCAGCTACGTGTTCGCTGCCCTTCAGAGATTCGCAAACGGGTTCAGTCAAGCGCCGCCCGTTGGCACCATTCCAGACGACCCGGCCAACCAGCAGTTTGCGACCGGCGGCGAAGGCCGCGGAGGGAAGGGGGTCTGGTGGGGAGTCGAGCCAGGCAACTTGAGGTTCGGGGTAGCGTATGTCGGCGATTGGGGTTGGATCGAAGGCGACCTCATCTACTACTTTCGTCTCCGCGAAGACGAGCTCGGCCTCAACCTCCGAGGCTTCCTCAATGGGAGACTTGGAAGCTCCTTCCGCGTGACCAAACACGTCAAGCTCGGCCTAGGCGCCTTCACCGACTTCAGTCAGGTCGACCAGCTAGCCCGTCTGCCGCTCGCCACTCGTGACATCGATTTCTACGGTGTGCACCTCGGCTTCCTCTACTCCACGCGGGAAGTCCATCCTGACCGTCAAACCTCTGGCGAAGAAGACGGCCTTGGAATCTCGATCGCGGTTGGCATTCGGTACGCGCACGGCCGCGGGAACACATTGGGCGTCCTCGTCCCCGCGTCGTACGATCCGGGGGCAATCGCCAACTGCGCCGACCCTGGTGGAGCCCCAGAGGGAGCGGCCACCTGCCTTCCCGTTGCGACCAAGGTAAACGAAATTGGAATCAATCTCGGGGCCAAAGTCTCCTTCTAGGCATCGACTGAATCGAGGTTGGCGGATGCAACGAAGCGCCCGCGATGCTCGCCTGCTCCGCATGCGTGGGGTCGCCAGGATTGTCGTGCTCTGGGTCGGGCTGGTCCCGCTGGAGGCCCGGGCGGGAAATAGCGATGAGGTGAACGCTGGGGTCGACGTCACCCTGACCGGCGGCGCGGTCGTTGCCAACGTCACCACGGGCGCATCGCTTTGGTACAACCCCGCGGGCCTCGCGAGAATTCCCGACAGCTCCTTCGAGATCACCGGCGTGACCTTCAAAACCTCGATCGTCCGCTACCCGGGACTTCTTTCCCTCGACACGGGGGAGCAGAGTCGGGGCCGGACCACGAATCTATCCCTCACACCCGAAGCGTTGACCTTCACCATCGGCTTGAAGAGGTCGACGTTGGGAATCGGGATCTTCAACTCGTCGCTGCGTCGCGAGCTGGTCCAGGAAGACGTCAGCAGCGCCGAGGAGGCGAGTCCGGAGGCGGTTTGGCGCGGTTCCGTGAACGCCCGCACCGACTTCGTACACGTCAGTACGGGGCTTGCCCATGCCTTCGACAAGCGAAGACAGAAGGTCCTTTTCGGAGGCGCGTTCGATCTGATCGTCGGCACCAACCGTGTCGACTCGCTGTTGGCCGGGAGCTACGACGGCGGGGCAGCCGGAGCGTACTCCGAGAGCGTCCTTCAGACGGACGCCGGCTTCGGTCTCCAGATTCGGGCCGGGCTTCAATGGGTTCCGATTCCTCAGATTCGCGTCGGCTTCTCGCTTTCGACACCGAGCTACATGTTCGCACTCGCGGAGCGACGCACGGCCGCGCTCATCGACTCACCTCCCGACGGGATCGGTGCTTCGACGGACGCGCAGACCTCGTCATCGCGGCGGTTCCGAGGCGGCTGGTTTGGGGCGGAGCCTGGGACGATGCGAGCCGGGCTCGTCTACATTGGTGCCTGGGGCTGGGTGGAAGCGGATCTGATCGTCGACTTCCGGCTGCAGAGCGCCCGCTTCCTATTCACGAACAAGACCGTGGCCAACGGCCGAGCGGCGAGCGTCTTCGACGTGAATGCACACTTCAAGCTCGGCGTTGGACTGTTCACCGACGTCAGCCAGACTCGCGAGCTGCTGAATCTCGGTGATCGCCAGGTCGACTTCTTCGGAGTCAACGTCGGCTTTCTCTTTTCGACCCACGAGACACGGCCGGATGCACCACAGCCCGAAGCCGGGGACTCAAAGGTGCCGGTCGCGCTCGCGATCGGCCTTCGGTACTCCTATGGGCGAGGCGACACCTTGGGTGTCGTGTTTCCTGCCGCCTACATTCCCGAAGCGATCACCTTTCCACGGGTTCCGACGAAGGTCCATGATCTGGACTTCAATTTCGGCGTGAAGGTTCTGTTCTAAAAAGGTCGCGAAAGCGGGCCCACCAGTCCTCGCCGAGCGCATACACTCCTGCGAAAAACAGAACTTCCCCGGCCGCGAGCAAGCCGACGAACCACTTGAGCTGCTCATCGCGGCCGAGTCCAAAGACGTCCGGAAAGGCACCTGCCGTCGCTACCCCGTAGTGCGAGGCGATCGGGAATATCAGAGCCCCAAATTGAAGCACGACGTGCATCGCGAGGAGCGTGCAGCCGACTCGATGTCGCGTCCGAGAAACCGGTTCGTTCGAGGGGACTCGCTTGAGTGCCCGGAACAGTTTCGACTTGAGCTCTTTGAACCCCTCCTTTCCGAGGAAGAAGATGCTGCTCAAGCTGAGCACCTCGCCGGCGCCGAGCATGACCGCGATGACTCCCACCATCGAGCCTTTGGCGAAGCCCAAGGCGGGCAGTAGCAACCCCGCCACGGCCAGCGCATTGCCGACGACGAAGACTCCGAGGCCGAGACGCATGCGCAAGGTCGGCGGCGCCTTCTGTGCTTCGGCGGTCACCCTGATATCGGGCCCTGCGTAGCGGAAGAGTTCTGCAAAGCGCTGTCGCCAGCTGGGCCCCAAGACATAGGCGGCCAAGACGAAGAGAAGCTCGGCCAGTGCAACGCCCCAGACGAACGCTGGCCCCTGTTGCTCGAACGAGAGACCCAGAATCGAGGGAAGGGGCGTCGCTTCCGTCGCTCTCGTGTACGAGAGCACCGCTGCGCACCAAACGACGAAGTAGACGGCAAGGTGGATCCACAGCAGCGAGAGCCCGAGCTGCGAGCGAAGCGGGGACACTGCTCGCTCGGAGGCTGCTGAAGCGGGCGCCCGGCCCCGCAGGAAGGAGACGCTGCCGAGGACGAGCGCCTCTCCGGCGGCAAGCAGCGCCACGATTCCGCCCGCCCAAGGGCGCGACGCGTACCCCAGTGCGATCAGGACCAGGCCTGCGATGGAGATGAGGCTTCCGAGGGTGAAGGCCGCGAATCCCATGGTCCGGACCATGACATGAATGGGCGAGCGCGCCCTGCAAGCCGGTCGCGACCTCTCTGCGACGGTTCAACCCTCGATCGCGACCGTTGGCCCGTCTCGGACCCCCATCCTTTGACACTGCGGGGGCCCCCGCTCTAGTAGTCTCTGCATGAGCGCGACTCCCGACGATCTCAAGCCCGGGCTCCCATTTTCGCTGGTCAATAAGCTGGACGTTCTCAGCAAGAAGATGATCCCGATCGAGGCCGAGCGGGTCATGAAGCTCGCCGAGCGGACCACCGGACTCAGCGATTGGGGAGACGGTGGCTTCCAGCAACGGCTCGATGCCACCGTCTCGGGGCTCAATGAGGCCCGTCTCAACACGACCGGCCTGCTCGGAGCCCGCTATGTGCTCAACTGGCACCTCGGCAATCGGCTGCGAATCATCGACTTTGCCAAGCGCCACCCCGAGCTCGACGACGTCGACATCGAGCGGCCGGTCGTCATCACGGGCTTCTTCCGGACCGGCACGACCTTCCTCCACAACGTCCTGGCCGCGGACCCCAACAACCGTGTCGCGAAGGCCTGGGAGCTTTCCTACCCACTCGGCCGGCTCGGCGATCCGCTCGGCGACGTGGCCTGGCGTCGTGCTCAGGCGAAGTTCACGTTCGGGTTCAATCAGGCCGCAATCCCCGACCAGGGGGTGGCGCACCACGTCACGGCGGACTCGTACGAGGAGTGTTTCTTTCTCCTCGAGAACGACATGGCCGTGCTCACGTTCTGGGTTGGCTTTGCGGCCTACGAGTACGCGAACGCGATGCTCGACTGGGAGATGACCGAACCCTACGAGTTCCACAAGCTGCAGCTCAAGATCCTCAACGCTCAGCGTTCCGCGAAGCGTTGGGTGCTGAAGTGCCCCTGGCACATCTGGAACATGGACGCCCTGATGGCGGTCTACCCGGATGCGCAGATCATCTTCACCCACCGGGACATCGCCAAGGCGCTCGCCTCCCATTGCAGCCTCTCGGCGAAGATGGCCTCGAAGCTCAAGCGAAGTCTCGACCTGGACGAGTTGGGTCGCTTCTGGCTCGACTACGCGAAGATTGGGCTCGACCGGGCGATGGAGGCACGCAAGACGATCCCCGAGTCACAGCTCTACGACGTTCGGCTTCGCGACATGATGGCCAGCCCGATGACCGTTCTTGAAGACATCTACTCGCACTTCGATCTCGATTTCACCGAGGAAACCGCCCAGGCGCTGCAGGATCGGATCGCAGAGAAGCCGACCTCTCAGGAGGGCGAGCACGAATACAGCATCGAGGAGTTCGGTCTGACCAACGAGCAGGTGCGCGAAACGTTGAAGAGCTACAACGACCGGTTCGGCGTCTAGCCGCGACGACCCGCGGCGGAGCCGGCACGCATGCTTGCCAAGCGCACGGACGCCGACTAAGCCGAGCACCGCTTGACGCAATTATGAAGCCGAGTTGGCGCAAGGTATTGGATTCGGTCGACCGCCTGGTTCTTCGGGGGCTTGGTTTCGGCCAGCACGTTCTGCTGTGGCCGGCAATGTACGCCGTCGCCTGGGCGGCGGCTTTGTGGCCGCTCCTCCACCCGGATCGGCTCGCAAGTTGGAGCAAAAACGAGCTCGAGCAGGCGGAGCGCAACGGCCAGCTCCAGCTTCTGCTGGTTTGCGTTGCAGTGGCCTTCGGGCTGCTTGCCGTCTACGCGATCTATCGCTTCGCGCGCCGTGATCCCGCTGGCCCCGCCTCGTCGCTCCGCGGCTTCAATCGGTTGTTCGCGTTCTCCCTCGCCGCGCCCATCCTCGTTGCACTCAGCGTGCCCAAGATCGAGACCCGCTCTCCATTCCACACGATGTTCTTCGTCGTGTTGGCGACCTTGCCGCTGCTTCCAACCACGGCGGTGCTTTGGGAGTCGACTCAGCGATGGCGTGAGCGCCCCTTTGTGCGACGTGCCTCGTCGCTCGTCCCGCCACTCATCGTCACCGTGCTCTTTGCCGGATACGCGTATTGGTTCTCGCGTCTCTCGATCAATGGTCATCACGCGCTCAACACGCGGATCTTCGACCTCGCGATCTACGACAACATCTTCTACCAATCGAGCCACGGCCACTTCCTCGGTTGCAGCCTGAGCAGCACCGGGAGCCACATCAGCGGTCACTTCGATCCGATCCTCGGTCTCCTGTCACCGCTCTACCGGATCGACCCACGAGCCGAGCTCATCCTCGTTTTGCAGGCCGTCTGGTGCGGCGCAGGCGTCTTCCCGGCCTACCTGCTCGGCCGGGATCATCTGGGCTCCAAGTGGGCCGGCGTCGTCTTTGCTGCGGCCTGGGCGCTTTACCCAGCGCTTCATGGAGCCAATTCCTACGAGTTTCACTCGCTCACGTTGTTGGCCTCTCCCATGCTGCTCTTGCTCTACTTCCTCACGACGTCGCGCGTGAAGTCGTTCTACCTCTTGCTACCTCTGGTGCTGTTGATTCGCGAGGACGTTTCTCTGTTGGTGTGCTGCGTCGCCCTCGCCGCAATTCTCACGCGTGACCCGCGCATGGTGCGCCTGGGCTGGGTGACGTTTGGCATCGCTGCCCTGTATTTCCTGATCACCAAGATGGTGATCATGGCCGGCGTCCAGCCCTCCGCTGCCGCGACGGCGGACCCGCTCGGTGGCAAGCACGGCTTCGGCTGGTACTACGCCGACCTGATCCCGAAGGGGCAAGGCCTTCGGGGACTCGTGACCGCACTCCTGTCGAACCCGACCTTCGCCATCGACCTCGCGTTCCAGGAGAAGAAGGTCATCTTCCTCCTGCAGCTGCTGCTTCCGCTCGTCTTCCTGCCGTTCCTTGCCAAGCCCTGGCGGTTCGCGATGGCGTTCGGGTTCTTCTACATCCTCTTGGCGACGAGGTCGGCCGTCTACTCGATCGGTTACCAGTATTCCGTCGTGCTCTTCCCGGTGCTCTTCGCGCTTGCGCCGATCGCTCTCCGGAGGGTGCGAGACGGACGCCTTCCCTCGGTGCTCGGCATTCCGGCGGCGCAGCTCGCCGCTCTCGTGCTGGTTGCCGTGCTCGGATCCAGCGCCCTGATGAGCTGGAAGTATGGCGGGTTTTTCGAGAATGACGCCTTCAAGGGAGGCTGGAGGACTCCCCCGAGAACGCTTTCCAAAGCGCAGGAGGATCACTACCTGGCGCTTCAGGAGTTCCTCACACAGATTCCGCCGGACGCTTCGGTGACGGCCGTAGGCCGACTCGGACCTCATGTCAGCAATCGCGCCGAGGTCTACAAGTATCGGCACAAGCGCCCCTCGGAGTTCCTGCTCTTCGATAGGCGTGATCTCAAGGGGGCGTCCAAGAAGGATTTTCAAAAACGCCTGGGCAAGGGCGCCTTCGAATTGGTCGACAAGCGGCTTACCTACGAGCTGTATCGAAGTGTCGATGCTCCGCCCGAGCCCCCCGCCGAAGCCGATGAGCTCGAGGAACCCGCGCCCTCGAAGCCAGCAGAGCCGATCGCTCCCAACGCCGGCGACTAGGAAGTCAGCGCACGATCAGAGCACGGAGCCGGGGTTCGAGCTCGGTTTTCACGATCACGCCCGGCGTGAAGCGCTCGCGAAAGGTCCTGGCCGCCTCGGTGCCGAGCTTCTGCCGTTGCCCGGCATCGTTGCGAAGCTCGAGGATCGCTTCGGCGAGAGCGCTCCCATCGGCCATCTCGCAAAGAAGCACGTCAGTTCGGTCGCTGAGGAGGCTTTCGGTGGCCGCCGAGCGACCGGTGATCACCGGGGCCCCAGCCGCGAGGCACTGATAGACCTTGTTCGGCACGACGCGTGACGCCTTGGCCGTGTCGCCGAAGATGCCAAGGCAAACGCCCGATTCCTCGATTGCGTCTCGGAGTGCATCGGGTTCGAGCCAGGGAATGAGGTCCAGGTTCTCGAGACCGAGCTCTGCCGCGTAGACCATGCTCTCGTCGAAGGTTTGTCCGCCTCCGACGATTCGAAAGAGGATGTCGTCGTGGTCTCGCAGGGCATCGGCGGCGTCGAGGATGAATGGGATCCCGTGAAGCGGAGCGAACTTGCCGTAGAAGAGGACGACGAACGGCTCGGTTTCGGCCTCCTCCGGAGCTAGGGGCTTTTCCCGCATGTAGACCGAGTCCGCGCCAACGAGCACCCGCTGAAAACTGCCCCGGTCGAGGCGAAACTCGGAGCAGAAGTAGTCGATGTGCGGGTCGGTATCGAGCAGGACGAGATCTGCCAGCTTGCAGGACCAGCGGTCGACCAGCTTCAGGACCCGCGCCGGTAGGCTCGTTTTCGAGAACAGCTCGCGGTCTTCCACGGCCGTGTCGTAGAGGGAGACGAACGCGTCGAATACCAGGGGTTTGCGTCGGAGCCAGCTCAGGAGCCGTGCCGGGAACACGTCGAAGTGCCCCAGGTAGCCGACGAGAACGATATCGTGATCCGGCGCCCGCAGGTAGCGAATGGAGAGCTTCAGGTGGGCGACCAGCAGTCTCGCGACGATGCCGAGGTAGTGAAACGGCCCCTTCAGGGCGGAGGTTTTGTAGCGCATCACTTCCCAGACCGGCTCGTGGCACTCGATGAGCTCGATGCCGGCCTCCTCGAAGCCTGCGCGGAGAATCCGATTCCGATCGTAGTCGGCCTCGTAGGTTCCAAACATGCAGACGCGCATGGTGCGGCCTCCCAGACCTCAGGCCCCGGGCGCGCTCTTGGCGAGGCGCGTGAAGGCTGCGTGGGTCACCAGCACGTTGATCGCGTGGGTGGCGAAGCGGCTGATTCCGACGTGCTCCCGGAAGAGGTCCTCGGCGAGCTTGGGACTCAGGAGAGACTCGGCGTAGCGGTGGTCGACCTCGAAAGGGAGGTCTTCCAGGCGTTTGAGCATGAAATCTCGAAGTGGACCGAGATACCAGCGGTCCACCGGAGCGGTCACCGGGGAGCGCTTCTCCTGATAGATCATCTCGAGCGGAAGGTAGGCTTTTCGCTCCGCCATCTGCATCAACGCAAACTTACCCGTGGCTCCCGACCTGGTCTTCTCGGTCGGCCTGGAGAGCTCGTCGGGTAGCGTGCCCGCAAACTTCGCCATCCCCGGGTGGAGAAAGGGCGAGAGGATCGCGACGCCGGCGAGATCGGCGGAGCCTTCGAGCTTCGCCTTGTTGAGGCCGACGTAGCTTCGACCCTGGTAGGCGAGGCGGACCGGGCCGACGCCCGTCTTCTGCTTGGCCAGGGTTTCGAGGATCTCTTCGGTGTCCCGATCCGGCGGGGGGGCCGGCCCGCGAAGCTGCTCGAGCGAGACGGAGTCGAGAACACAGGAGGCCACATGTCCGCGCGTAGGCATTTCGCGCTGTAGGATGCGACCGATGTTGCGCGCAACGCGGTAGGGATGACCCAAGCGCCGCTCGAGCCAGGGCGACCGAGTCGCGAAGCGAAGCGGCGTGCCGACCAGCGGCCCTGCTTTCGAGAGCGCCATGATCACCTTCGCACGCAGATGGACCGTCGGATAACCGAGAAAGAGGCCATCGCAGCCGTCGCCGGTGAACACGTAGCGGAAGCCAGCATCAGCCGCAGCCTTGACCGCATGGGCACTCGCGATGAGGTAATGCGGCTGTCCGGAAAGCTGATTGAAGCGCTCTGCGTAGTGATTGAGGCCGTCGCGAATCACTTCCTCGTCGATCGGAACCCAGTGGTGGCGAATTCCCAGAAGCTCCGCGAGCTCTTCGGTCAGGGGCTGGTTGAAGGATGTATCGGCGTACTGAAACGAGAACGTTTCCACGTCCTTCCCCATTCGGGTCAGAAGCGCCGCGATCAGCGCCGAGTCGAACCCGCCCAGAAGTACGGCGACGCGTTTGTCCGACGGAAGCTGATCGCGCAGCGCGCGCAGCAAGGCTTCGTCGAGTGCGTCGGCGATCTCCTCGACGGATGCGGAATCGACGTCGACCGATGGCGCCGAATCGCCCCAGGGATCGGGCTTCGGAATGCTGCGATGCTCGAGCGTCCCACGGGTCCAGGGGAGCACCTCGCCGGCGCCGAGGATCTTCACCCCGACGAACGGGGTCCGGCCGTCGGGCAGAAACTCGTAGCCCAGATGAAAGTCCTCGAGGCCACGGTCCACCCGAAGATCGCGGTCGAGGAGGCCCCGAAAGTCGCAGAGCTTCGTCGAAAAGCGCAGCGTTCGGCCGTCGTCATGCACGAAGAGGCGGCGGCTTCCGCCGGGATCCCGTGCCAACACGAGTCGCCCGGAGGCCGAATCGACGATCGCTACCACGAAGTGGCCACACAAGCCGTCGAGAAACGCCGTGCCCAAGTCTTGATAGCGGGAGAGCAAGTAGGCCGCAGTCCGGTCGGGATCATCGAGCGGGCTCCCGGCGCCGAAGTCGGGAGCGGGGCCGTGAACCATGCCGAGGTAAACCAGGTGCAGGCTGTCCGCTTCGGCCTTGCCGAGCACGGTTCCGCCGGTGCCCATCGTGTGGAGCGCGAGCTCGGGGCTTTCGAACAGGACCTCGCTTGGGTGGTCAGCGCTCCCGATCCACTCACCCGCTCGCCGGGTGACCTCGGCCGCGCTATCGAGTGACGCCACGCCGTAGAAGCGGTTCATCAGCGGCCTCCCTCGCGCGCGCGAAGAAGGCCGACGGCGAGCTTCGTCGTCTGCCGAGACACCTCGCAGAGCGGCGGAATCCGTTCCTTCAACGCGTCGACCAAGGTTTCGTGCTCCGCCAACGCTTCATCGATGGCGTCGCAGAGCTCCGACGCCTGCACGTCCCAGATGTCGAAGGCCAGTCGCTCCAGTCCGAGTTGTTGCATGAAGCCGAGCGCTTTGTGCTCGTAGTAGATGCAGATGCCCGGCGTCAGCCCCGAGTTGCCGAAGATCGCGGGGTGGTAGCGGCTCGCGACGTGAAAATCGCTCATGGCGAAGAGCTCCCGGTGCGTGTCGGAGTCGAGCTCCGTGGAGACGACCTCCCAACTGCTGCCCTCCGGAAGCTCGCGAGCCATGCGCTCGAGGTAGGGCGCGTCCTGGTGCACCGCACCGTAGAGCTGCGGGAAGAACAGGAAGTGGCAGTCGCGTTGGGCGGCGAGATGGCTGAGCGTCTCGACCATCGTCGCGTCGTAGTGCCGCTTGCGTGTGTCGACGTCGGAGGCGCCCGGGTACCGAAAATCGAGCAGAGAGACGGCGACGACGAACTTTTCGGCGAGGTGGGTCCGGTCACCTCGAAAGTATGACTCGCGCGGCATGGGCGCAAAGGTTTGTTGGAGCGCCGAGTCTGCCGTCACGTGGACCTCGGTGCCGGGTCCGAGCAACCCTTCGATGTGTGCTGCGCTCAGGTTCTCGCGGGTGCAGAGCACGTCGAACTTTCGATAGAGATACCTGCGGATCGCGTTCAGGCCAGGAGTTTCGAAAGGCCCGGCGCTCGTCGCGTAGAGAAACACGGGCTTTCGGTAGAGGGATGCAAGCCAGATGTAGAACCAATGGACGAGCTCGTGGTTTCGGTAGATGTCGCCGAAGTAGGGCCCGCCCGGAGCCGAGACCACGAGATCGGCCTTCTCGTACGCGTCGATCACTTGAGCCGTCGTGGGCCCCAGGAGCGACTCGAGTCGCATGCGGCCGAGCTTCGCCCCGCTGAAGAGCAGCAGACCGAGTCCTTCGGTCGGAGGAATGATGATCGGAAGGTCGCGGACGTTCTCTTTGAACGAGAGCCGCAAGTCCCGGTCGCGAAACTGATAGAGCAGGGTGAAGTCCACTTCCCCGAGCTCCTCGACGAACGAAGCGAGCATCGCTCTCATCGCGGCCTCGTCACCACGATTCTCGCCGTGCTGGTTGACGATCAAGATATGAGGTCTGCGTCCGCCTCCCATCGCGCCAGGTGGTAGACCGGCGCGGAGAGGTGCGCAACGCGATCCCCCGGTTCCATCGACGTTTCGAGGCGGGGTGTTACTCTTCGCGCAGTCGTGGGTACTGCCCCTGGAGCAAAGAGAAGTTGGAGGCCTTGGGTCGAGAACACCCTAGGCTTCGCAATCCTCGTGGGCACCGGGGTGGCCCTGTGGAACCGACGTCGGGCATTCGTCGAGCTGCTGGACGCCTCATGGGTGGATCTGCTCGCCATGGGCGCCCTGGTGCTCGTGGCCTGGGTCGCCGCGTCTGCGCAGACCTGGTTCCTCTTTCGGGTCGAGAAGGCGCCGATCGGGTTCGGGGAAAACCTCGCGCTCACCCTCTGCGCCAACTTCGCGAACTACCTTCCGATGCGGGTCGGCACCGTGCTGCGCGTCCAATACATGAAACAGGTGCATGGCCTGCGGTATGCGCGCTTCGGCAGCATTTTTGGGATCCGGACCGTACTCCTGGTCAGCGCCTCCGGGCTACTCGGCGGCATTGCGACCATCGGGCTTTGGGTCGTCGAGGGGCGGCCGGCATGGGCGCTGCTCGTGAGCTTCCTCGGGATGGCCGCCGGGGCGTTGATCGCGCTCTTGGTGCCGCTTCCGAGAATGCGCGAGAACGGTCGTCGGCTGTCGCGCGTCTGGAATGACTTCGTCGACGGTTTCGCGGCCGCGCGTGCACGACCCCTGGTCAGCGCGATCGTTCTCGGGCTCACGCTGTTGCAACAGTTGGCTCTCGGAGTCCGCCTGCACATCGGGTTTCAGGCCTTTCAGTCGGACGCGTCAGTCTGGTTCATGCTGCTGCTCGCACCACTGGTGATGCTGGTCTCGTTCGTCGCGTTCACGCCAGGCGGGCTCGGCCTTCGGGAGGCGGCGATCGGGTACGTGGCCTACGCCACCGGACGTGATTTCAATCTTGGACTCTTCGCGGGCAGCCTCGACCGTGCCGTGCTGATCGCGCTGACGGCACTCCTGGGTGTGCCGAGCTTCGTCTATGTCTGGCGGCGCCTCCGAGGTTCCAAGGACTACGGGGGGTCCCCGACCGAGTCACGCACGGGTAGTCGGTCGGGCGCGTCCTTGCGTTGATACTGAAAGGTCATGAACTCCCCGAGGAGCCCGAGCGAAAACGACTGGGTTCCGAGCAGGATCAACAAGACGCCGAGCAGCAGGAGCGGACGGTCCCCGATGCCCTGGCCCGAAAACCAGAGCGCGGCCAGATAGCCGCAGATCGCGAAGCCCAACAGACCGAACAGAAGGCCGATCGACCCGAAGAGATGCATCGGCCGCCGCGAGTAGCGCGTGAGGAAGGAGACGCTCAGGAGGTCGAAGAACCCTCGGAGGATGCGTTCGAGGCCGTAGCGAGAGCGTCCGAACTGGCGGGCGCGGTGATTGACGGGGATCTCGCCGATGGCGAACCCTTGCGACGCGGCGAGGACGGGAATGAAGCGAAAGAGGTCGCCGTAGATCGGGATGGAGTCGACCACCTCTTTGCGGAAGGTCTTGAACCCGCAGTTCATGTCGTGGAGCCGGACCCCGGTGACCAGACCCACCGTGCCGTTGAACACCTTTGAGAAGAGTCGCCGCTCGAGGGGGTCCTTGCGATTGACCTTCCACCCGACGACCACGTCGAGGCCGCCGCGCACCTGCTCGAGCATGTTGGGGAGGTCGGCGGGGTCGTCTTGAAGGTCGGCGTCCATCATGATGACGATGTCAGCGCGCGCGCGCCCGAAGCCGGTCTTGAGCGCCATCGCCTTGCCGAAGTTGGCACGGAGCCGGACGCCGCGGACCGCGGGATTGTCGTGGCTGAGCTCGCAGATCACGTCCCAGCTATCGTCGGTACTGCCGTCGTCGACGAAGATCAGCTCGTACGGGGTACCGGGGAGAGCCGCGGCGATCTGCTGGGCCAGGACCGGCAAGCTGTCTGCCTCGTTCAATCCGGGCACCACGATGCGCACCTCCGGATGCGGATGCGCAAGGCCTACGGCTTCTGGGGCGCT